>NZ_JBEAES010000009.1:0-222840 GCF_050477165.1 Brevibacillus sp. FIR094
CCAATAAAGTTTGTTACTGGTTCAAAGCTGGCAAATCATTTAATGATAGACTCATCAACGCTTTCGCTGTTCAGTTTTCAAAGAGCATTTTGCGCCATTAAGCGCTTCGTTTCATTTCCTACTACAGATTATGTAGTGGTGCCGGCGATAGGACTTGAACCCACAACCCCCTGATTACAAGTCAGGTGCTCTACCAATTGAGCTACACCGGCATTTGTTAGTTATCGTTGTGTGCGTTTCGTGTGTGTCCCGCTCACGAGATTTAATATAGCACGTATAAATTTTAAATGCAATAGAAAATCTAAAATAATTTCATTCAAAATAAAAATCGAACAAAGAAAAGAGCAGTGGAACAACTTCCCCACCGCTCTTTTCTTCTATAAATATTATCCCGCTCGAAAGCCCTCTCCCAACACTTCCTGAGCAGGGCACAAAATAATGAAAGCATCTGGGTCCACAGAACGCACCATGATTTTCAGCTTACTCACTTCACTTTGGCTAACCACAGCCATGAGCACCTTACGCGCGTCTCCGGTATATCCACCAGCACCGTCCAACAATGTGACACCGCGGTCCAAATCATACAAGATAGTTTCTCTCAGCGTATCTGTTTCATTCGATATGATATAAGCGACTTTGGATGTATTCCAGCCCATCTGAACAATATCAATCGTCTTGCTGGTCACAAATAACGCGATAAGTGCATACAATGCTTTTTCCGGATCGAATACAATCCCTGCAAACAAGATCACGAGTCCATCAAATACAGCTACACATGCACCCAAGCTAAATCCTGAATATTTGTGGAGGATTTGTGATGCAATGGAAAAACCGCCTGTCGATCCTCTCCCCCGAAACACGATACCAATCCCAAGCCCTACCCCGATTCCCCCATAAATACTTGCCAGCAGGAGATTCGTGGTTAACGGCTGCAGGTGACTGGTCAGCATGACACACAACGGGAGAACAATCGAACCAACCGCCGCCTTCAGACTGTATTGCCGATCGAGTAGTTTAAATCCTAATAGAAACAACGGAATATTCATTGCCCATTGCACCACTGCTGGAGAAAAACCAAACAAGTTATGCAAAATCGTAGACAGCCCAGAAACGCCTCCAGAAGCAATTTGGTTTGGATTCAGAAACAGATTGAAACTTGTTGCCAATACTAGTGATCCTAGAACCAGCATGCCGTATTCGAGTACTTTTCGCTGTGGACTGTTCATCTGGATTGCAGTTCGTCTTTTTCGTGCCACATGGTTCCACTCCTGACATTATCACGTAAGCAAAATCCGCACATACACTACCATGTTTTGGTGGAAAAGAAAACCCCTATTTCCTCATCTCTCTTATGTAAGATTTACGCATCCCCCGGAAACATGCACACGCAAGCCAAGAGCTGGATAAGATATCGAAAGAAAAAGTTGACTGCACACAAATTAAAAAGGATAATTACAATATAGTAATTATTATAATTTAAGAGCGGGGTGACCTGTAATGGATCAGCATATTGTCAGTGTCACACAACAAGTAAAGCATCTGGGAAAAAGATTAACCATCCAGAGAAGAGCCGTACTCCTTCTTATGCTTACCACTCGGAAATACTATACAGCCAAAGACGTTTACCATGCTTTGAAAAACGAGATGCCGAACATCACACTCTCAACGGTTTACACCAGCCTGCGCTTTTTCGTAAAAATGGGTATTCTCAAGGAGCATGTTCACCACGACTCCCCCAATCAATTTGAATGTGTGGTAACGATGGAGGACATTCAGTTGCCAGAAGTCATTTGATACTTATTCCTTTTCCTCAACGAAAAAACTCCTGAAATCATCAGGAGTTTTTTGTCTGCCGTCAGCTATTAAAAATCAAAGTTATCCGGGTCTGGACCTACTCGGAGATTTTGATTCAACGCATGAATCATTTCCATATCTTCTTTCGACAGTTCAAAATCAAATACGGATGCATTCTCGATGATTCGATGCTCCTTGGTCGACTTTGGAATGGTCACAACGCCATTTTGCAAATCCCAGCGTAAAATGACTTGGGCAATAGACTTCTCGTATTTTTCTGCAATTCCTTTTAAAACCGGATTGTCCAATAGCTGTCCTTGCATAAGCGGAGACCAAGCTTCGAATTGAATCCCTTGCTCTTTGCAGTAGGCACGCAATTCATCTTGGGACAGGCGCGGATGGAATTCCACTTGGTTCACCATCGGCTTAATCTCAGCGTCTTTAAGCAGTTCCTCTACATGATGAATATGGAAATTGCTTACCCCGATGGCTTTTACCATCCCTTTTTTGTACAGCGTCTCTAATGCTCTCCATGCTTCTTTAAACTTTCCTTCTACTGGCCAGTGAATGAGGTACAAGTCTAAGTATTCCAGCCCGAGTTTTTTCAGGCTCGTCTCACATGCATCCAACGTGGACTCATACCCCAGATCTGAATTCCATACTTTCGAGGTAACAAAAAGATCTTCTCGAGTGATGCCCACTTCCGCCAGACCTGCACGGATTCCACGGCCAACACCTTCTTCGTTGTTATAAATAGCGGCTGTGTCGATACTTCGGTAGCCGTGCTTGATTGCTGTTTTTACAGCAAGCTCGAGCTCCTGACCTTCCTCTACTTTAAAAACTCCCAGACCCAACCAAGGCATTTTTACTCCGTTGTACAGCGTAGTCGTATCTTGCAAATGTTTTGGCATAGCTTTTCTCCTCCATCTTTGTGCTCTATGTTAGGATGACTGTTTCCGGTCGCCCAATGTGCTTCATGTCGTTTGACAAGTGTTATTATGAGAGAGACTAGCAAAAAGAAAAAGTACGCACTTTTTTGTGTGATAGGCACCAAAAAGTACCTATCATTCAGGAGGAAATCAACAGTGAAGAAGAAGTATAACATATCAGTGGAAGCCACACTCGAAGTCATCGGCGGTAAATGGAAATGTGTTATTTTGTGTCACCTGACTCACGGAAAAAAACGTACGAGTGAGTTGAAACGACTGATGCCGGGTATTACCCAGAAGATGCTGACGCAGCAACTTAGAGAGCTTGAAGACGATGGTATCATCAACCGAATTATTTACAATCAGGTTCCGCCAAAAGTGGAGTATGAGCTCAGCGAGTACGGCTGGACCTTGAAAAGTATTCTCGATTCGCTCTGCTTATGGGGCGAAAAGCATATCATTAAGGAATACGGTGACAAGTATGCTGTATTGGAAGAAAGTATCTTAAATCAATAATAGAATGGGAGAAGGTGAAGTGGCTTGGGAGCAATCGAAACACCTGTCTTGCGTAAATTAGGCAGCTCAAACCTGATGCTTTCTCCTCTAGGCCTCGGCTGCTGGCAGTTCAGCAATGGACAAGGAATGGTGGGGAAGTTTTGGCCTGTCATTGGACCTCACGATGTTTTAAAAATTGTGCAGACGAGTTTGCTTGGGGGCATAAACTGGTTTGATACTGCAGAAGTATACGGCAAAGGTCAATCAGAACAGATGCTGGCAAAAGCCTTAAACGACGCCGGACCACTAGCGGATTCCGCTCATATTGCGACGAAATGGTGGCCTGTCCTTCGCACCGCCAAAAGCATCGGGAACACAATCGACGAACGCATTCGTTTGCTCGATAACCACACCATCCATTTGCATCAAGTCCACCAGCCCTACTCCTTGTCTTCTGTTGCAAGCGAAATGAATGAAATGGCCAAGCTCGTCAAGCAAGGCAAGATTCAGAATGTGGGCGTCAGTAACTTTTCCGCCAAAAGTATGCGAGAAGCCGATCGCGTATTGCGTGAGCACGGTCTGCGTCTCATCTCCAATCAAGTGAAATACAGCTTGCTGGACAGAAGGATCGAACAAAACGGGATTCTGGATACGGCAAAAGAGTTGGGCATTGCGATTATCGCCTATTCTCCGCTTGAGCAAGGGATTCTAAGCGGCAAATTTCATAAGAATCCAGCCCTTGTCCAGTCCATTACAGGACCCCGAAAATGGACATCCGCCTTTCGTTCTGCCGGGCTAAAAAAATCTCAGCCCCTCATCACGGTCCTCGAGGAGCTGGCACACAGATACGATGCATCTGCTACACAAATCGCCTTGAACTGGTTGATTCACGCTCATAATGAAACGGTCTTTGCGATTCCAGGCGCTTCCAAAGTCCATCATGCTGAGGAAAATGTCAAAGCCATGCGCTTTTCTTTGACATCGTCTGAATTGCAAGAGATCGATGAAGCCTCCAAGCAGGTTTTAGCCATCAACAAATGAAAAAGCTGCCGAACTAATCGACAGCCAAAGTGGCGAAGTCATACACAGCTCTTCCCAGTAATCCTAGTGTGTTCAGAGCGGATTGCGCGGTTACATCTTTGGATAAGGCCGTAATGGAAAAGCAGCGATTGTTCGTATACAGCAAGCCTACATCATGCTGTCTGCCGGTATCCCAGCCCGATTTACACGGTAGTTCCCATGCAGGATCATTGGATTCTTCCTCATTTGGCAATTGGGACGGCAGACCATTACGGACTTGCTGCTTTTTCATAATGGCAATCATCTCTTTACAGGCACGCTCAGACAAATAACTGCCCGTTGCCATTTGAGCTAGCATACTCGCAACATCCCCAGCAGTTATCTTATTGTTTTCTGTGATGTCGAGTGGATAAATCATCAGCTTGCGTGAATAACAGCTTTGGCGCATTTCCAAATCGATCATGGTCTGGTCGATCTGCGCTTTTCCTACCAAATCAATCAGCATATTTGTCGCCGTATTGTCGCTCTGAATAATCATGAGGGTCACCAAGTCGCGAATCGTAAGCTTCAAACCTGGAGATAGCGCGTACAAAATCCCCGATCCCCCAACCAAATCCTCTTGGCGTAGAACAAGCGGATCATCCAATCGAAAATGCCCTTGCTCGCTTGCTGCGAAAACGGCTGCCATGATCGGCACTTTGATCACACTCTCTGCAATAAACAGCTCGTCTGGTACATGTTCAAAACGGGTTCCGTTCGCAGAGCCTTGTTCCTCCACAACGACACCCCAAGTTCCTTCCGCTTGTCCGATAATGGCCGACAACCTTTTTTCCAGCTCCACACCTTTTCTTCCCTTCTCCTGTTTGGCTTATCGTTTCTTGCCCCTTTCTTTTTATCATACTATTCCGAAAACAAATCAGACAAGTGACGACACCTACTTCCGTTTCGTTTATCCATCCTGAACTTGGAAATAATACGTAAGATAAACCTACGGATCAAGGTGAGACATCATGCAGAACTCCGATAAGATTGGCAGCCGTCAATTTGTCATTCTCGTAACATTCATCACCATAGGAGACTCCATCCTGATCTTACCTTCCGTACCTGCGACTGAGGCGAGTCACGATGGATGGCTATCCGGATTGCTCGGCATGGTACTGGGGTTAGCCATCGTATACTTGTTTTGTGTAGTCGGTCGCATCTACCCTGAACAAACGCTGATTGAAAAGAACAAGCTCATATTTGGACGTTGGCTCGGCACGCTCTTTTCTCTCTTCTTTTTGGGGGCTATATTAATCAACGGCGCTGTCTATATACGGACGATTGGGGAATTCATGACCACACACATCATGAAATCAACACCAATCCATGCTGTCATGTTTTTACTCGTTGCCTGCGCCATATACGCTGTTCGATTAGGTATTGAAGCTTTTGCACGGACCAGCGAAATTTTTTTCCTCTGGTTTGTCCTTACGTTCGTTTCGTTTTTTCTTTTGTTAAGCCCTCAGTTCCAATTCGAGAACCTTTTCCCCTTCTTGGAAAATGGCATAAAGCCCGTCATAAGAGGAATGTTTGCAGTCACGGCTTTTCCCTTCTCGGAGCTGGTTATTTTTCTGATGATTACACCACACCTCGATGTAAAACAAAAGCTCACGTCTGCTTTTTTGCGTGGAGCCATTTACGGTAGTGTTTGTCTGCTTGCCGTCATCTTCTTATCGCTTTTGGTGCTCGGCCCGGAATTGGTTTCCCGTGAGACATTTCCGAGCTACTCCCTCGCCAAACGAGTCCATGTAGGAGAGTTCTTTCAAAGGCAGGAAGCGATGATGGCTCTCATGTGGTTTGTCTCTATTTATTTCAAAGTCGTACTGTATATGTATGGCTTCTGCGTGGGTATAAAGCAGCTTCTCCATTTAAAGGAGCATCAGTCGCTTACCATGCCCATTTGCATCTTATTTGTCGCCATCGCGATTATCATCGTTCCAAACGGAGCTTTTTTATACGAAACGTATACGTATTGGCCATTCTTTGATTTAACAAAAGGATTCTTGTATCCGCTGATTCTCATCGTCGGTTACTGGATACGGAAGCAAATAAAAAACAAGCCGGCATCCCTCCAAAAATAAGATGTCGGCTTGTTGTTGCTTACAGTAGTTGTTTGATGGCTGCCACTCGCTCTGCATCGACGTATCGGAGTGCCTGTCCTTCTTCTCGTACTGCCGATCCAAAATGAACCTCTTTGACACCCGTACGCTTCACGAGGTCTCCCACGTTAGTCAGCGACAATCCGCTTCCTGCCAAAATCGTGAGCTGTGTGTTCTCTGTCAGCTTGACGAGCTGCTCGATGCAATCAGCTCCCTCGATGGCCGTTTTTTTGCCCCCAGAAGTAAGAATCGTACGAACTTGGGGATATTCCAGGAGAATACGCGCTGCTTCGACTTGATCCACAGCATCATCAAAAGCACGGTGGAACGTCACATTCAAAGCACCTGACTCGCCAAGCAACAGCTCCAATCCCCGCTGATCGAGCCTATTTTCTGGAGTCAGCATGCCAAATACGACACCTGCTGCCCCAAGCTCACGGATGATACGCACATCCTGCTGCATGACCGCAAGTTCTTCTGCTGTATAGCAAAACGATTGGCTATGCGGTCGCACCATGACGTTTACCGGGATGGAAACCGCCTTGACCACTGCGTCAATCAATCCCCAGCTCGGAGTAATGCCTCCCTCCAAAATTCCTGAGATGAGCTCCAGCCTGTCAGCTCCGCCCTGCTCCGCACGTTTTGCATCCTCAACTGAAGTCGCAATCACTTCCACTAGCATGATCCTTCGCCTCCGTTTTTAGCGTTTGTTCAAGATAAAAACTGGTCGCTTCTCCCCTACCACCAACTGATTGTCGTTTTTAATGGCTTTTGGCGCCAGCGCATGCAGTCGGTCGATCGTTTCCTGATTATCATACTGAATCTGCTCCAAGATCGATGCAATAATAAGCGGCCATACTAATTCAGAGCCATTCAGTACCTTAAGCGAGAAGCTGAGTCTCTCTTTTTTCAAAGCAAAGCCGTACACGCCCATCGCTCCGCCTTTGGCAATTATATTTTCATCCAGTAAAAGCGCCGTACAGATGAAGTTGTGACTGGCAATGATCTCGGGACTGCTCGTCATCCAGCCTGTCACTCTCCCTACTGCCTCTCGTGTCACGTGATCCTCAATCAGATCCGGGCAAGCGAGCTTTAGATATGCAATCGCCAGGTGCTTGAGTGGCAGCGCAAAAACCGGAAAGCCACAACCGTCAACGCTTAGCTGAACCTGCTCTTTTGGATAGTCAGCCAGGTTGGCAAACACCTCCAATGCCTCCTGTTGCGCTGGATGCTCTGCCTTATAGTAATCATGAGTGGAATATCCTTGATCCTTCGACAGCGCCAAGTACCCCAAATGTTTTCCCGCACAGTTATGAAAGAGCCTGCGTTTTTCTATGCCTTGGGACAAGCAAGTAGACTTCGGCTCCTCGTTGAGCGGATAAGTCGGGCAAGTAAGCAATTCGTCTTCCTGAATGCCAGTCTTTCGTAAAATCGACTCCAAGCCTTCCATATGATAGACTTCACCACGATGTGAGGCCGCAAAGAGTGCTGCTTCGCTGCTGTTCAGTCCGAATTTTTCATCAATTTTACGTTTAGCGATGGGAATGGCTTGAAAGGGCTTAGCTGCGGAGCGCAATAAGGTGATATGGTTCTCATCGCCTGCCCAATAAGCCACCTCGCCTTTTTCATTCACGCCGCATACGATGCCGTTATGTACGTTCTCCAGAATGCCGCCGCGATATTCTTCCACGAAAGGGACATCTCTCATCAAAATCACCCGCTCCACTCCATGTTGATCGATTATGAAAAAACACTAGCAGTAGCACCCTCCATCCGTCAATCTTTTTCCAAGCGATAATCCCCCCACTTCGACGCTGATTGTTGTATAATGTCTCAAGGTGCCCATTTGGGTTCCACAAATAAGAAATCCGTGCATCTGCACGGGAGAGGTTCGCGAACTCCCTCTATAAAAAACTAAGCTGGATAACAGTACCTTTCTTTGGTATTGTTTTTGTTTTTTTGCAGGAAAGTTCAAGAACTCTCTTTCTTCGATCATTAAAAGGAGATGGAGAGCAATGAAAAAGGAAAAAGCCGTTGTCGTCTTTAGCGGAGGTCAGGACAGCACTACCTGCCTGTTTTGGGCGAAAGAGCAATTCGGCGAAGTAGAAACCCTCACGTTTGATTACGGGCAGCGACACAAGCTGGAAATCGAATGCGCCCAGCAAATTGCCGCAGAGCTCGGCGTCAAAAACTCCGTATTGGACATGAGCCTGTTAAACCAGCTCGCGCCCAATGCACTCACCCGCACAGATATTGACATTACCCAGGAAAAAGGCCAATTGCCATCCACGTTCGTCGACGGACGCAACTTGTTGTTCCTTTCCTTTGCGGGCGTTTTCGCCAAGCAACGAGGAGCACGTCACTTGGTTACCGGTGTATGCGAAACGGATTTTAGCGGTTATCCCGACTGCCGTGACGCCTTTATCAAATCACTCAATGTGACATTGAATTTGTCGATGGACTATCCGTTTGTGATTCACACGCCTCTAATGTGGCTGAACAAAGCACAAACGTGGAAGCTGGCGGACGATCTGGGTGCCTTCACCTATATTCGCGAAAAAACCCTCACCTGCTATAACGGCATCAAAGGAGACGGCTGTGGCGAATGCCCTGCCTGCCACCTGCGAAAAGCCGGACTGGACACTTATCTTTCCGAGAAAAATCAACCTGGAGAACAAGCCTGATGAGCGCGAACTTTGATTTTCGTATCGTCGATCGCATGCAGGCACTGGGTACCCATATTCAAAAATCACAGCTTCGCTACCATAACAAACGCGTTTTGGTAAGCAAGGAATTTACTTTTGACGCGGCACATCATCTGCACGCTTATGAAGGAAAGTGCAAAAACCTCCACGGCCATACGTACACGGTTGTCTTCGGCATCAGCGGCTTTCCGGACGAGATCGGACTCGTGATCGATTTCGGTGACATCAAGCAAATCTGGAAAGAGCACATCGAAATTTATTTGGATCATCGCTATCTGAATGAAATGCTCCCTCCGATGAATACGACCGCCGAAAACATGGTCGTGTGGATTTTCGATGAGATGGAAAAGCAATTGCAGTCAGATGCCTACCGCGACCGCTACAACGGCGCTCGGGTGGAGTTCGTTCGCCTGTTCGAGACACCGACCAGCTATGCAGAGGCAAGACGGGAGTGGATGACGGAATGATCCCGGTCTTGGAAATATTCGGCCCTACGATTCAGGGAGAAGGAATGGTTATCGGACAAAAAACGATGTTTGTGCGAACAGCTGGCTGTGACTATCGTTGCAGCTGGTGTGACTCCGCTTTTACATGGGATGGATCTGCCCGCGATGAAATTCAGCAAATGTCACCTGAGGCGATCTGGGAGGAGCTTACCCGTTTAGGCGGGGACCGTTTTTCCCATGTCACAATCTCCGGGGGAAATCCTGCGCTTTTGCCTGGCATCGGCGACTTAATCCCACTGTTGAAGGAGCATGGCATTCGCACAGCAATCGAAACACAAGGCAGCAAGTGGCAAGCATGGCTTCCACTGATTGACGACATTACGATTTCACCGAAGCCGCCTAGTTCCGGGATGGAAACAGATTTTCAAGCACTTGATCGAATTGTACACGAGCTTTTGGAACAAAAACATCCAGGACTTAGCCTGAAAGTGGTTGTTTTCGATGACGCCGACTTTGCCTATGCACAGACGATTCATCAGCGTTTTCCAGAGGTACCTTTCTACTTGCAGCCAGGAAACAGTGATCTGTCGGACGCTGATACACCTCGGCTTCGGGATAAACTGTTGGAGAGCTTTGAATGGCTAATCGATCAGGCGATGGCGACACCTGACATGAATGACGCGAAGGTTCTGCCCCAACTACATGCGCTTGTCTGGGGCAATAAACGAGGCGTGTAAACGATATTTTACTCTCATGGAAGAAAAGAGGACTGTACTCATATGGCACATCAACAAGAACGCGATTTATCCTCCCTCACTCTTTTGGGGAATCAAGGCACAACGTACAACTACTCCTATGACCCGAGCGTACTAGAGTCTTTTGACAACAAGCATCCGTACCGTGATTATTTCGTAAAATTCAACTGCCCGGAATTCACCAGCCTGTGCCCGATTACCGGTCAGCCAGACTTCGCGACGATCTATATCAGTTACATTCCTGACATCAAAATGGTAGAGAGCAAATCGCTCAAGCTGTACTTGTTCAGCTTCCGCAATCACGGCGATTTCCATGAGGATTGTGTCAACGTCATCATGAACGATTTGATCAAGCTGATGGACCCGCGCTACATCGAGGTATGGGGCAAGTTCACTCCGCGTGGTGGCATCTCGATCGATCCGTATTGCAACTACGGAAAACCGGGGACGAAGTACGAGGAGATGGCGAGCCATCGGATGATGAATCATGATATGTATCCAGAGAAAGTAGATAATCGGTAAAGCGAACAGACTATGAGAAAGGAAAAACCCTTATTTATTAAGGGTTTTTCTTATTTTTTCTTCGGATTCTAAGTAGTTATTTCCTCTCATCCAATTCGTAAAAAAGATTTGCGTTTAACCAATCAGGTATTGTGTAAAAGAATGGTCCCTCCGTGGTATGATTTACATATAATCCCATTCTCTTAGGGAGGGATGTCCTTGTGGATATTACCCTTTACATATTTGTTGCCTTTGCTTTGGCTCAACTTGCAAATAGAATCTACACATATAGACTCACTCGGTACAACCTGGATAGCACTGGAATATGCATGATCGGCATCATCATGAGTTTGCATATCAAGGAAGTATTCGTATTTAACACTGTTTTAATTCTGTTCACTGTATTGGGCATTACTTTTTTATGTGGTTATTTTCAAAACCGCAAATATAATGTCGGTCTGGCTCGGTATCGTGTTCCTCCTTTATGGTAACGATACATTTTAGCTGATTGATAATAGGAGGAGATTCACACGACTGAGAAACATCGCATGTCCGTTAATGGCCTGCCTCCGAATGCGCATATTTCATTTCGTGAAAATGTGACGCAACCCGAACTACGTCAGGCCGCTGAGCGTTCTATTGCCACACTCATCGCAAGCTTCGAAAAGAAAGTTGAACAAACCCTTGCCACTGATACATCGAAGTCGAAAGTACAGACAAGTGTCAATGCACAAGATGATCGATCTAACCTACAGTCTATAGACCAGAACATTCCTGATACTGCCCACATTCGGACGCTGGCTATTGTCCCCCCTTTTGATTTCACATGGAGCTGGTTTCTCCCAGATGGAAGTCCTCCCACTTTCCAGAACCTCAATAACGAAACAGGTGAAGTCGGTTTAATCGCCAGAACAGGAGCTGTATCAGGGGAAGGTGGAATGGGTGCCCCAGGCTTCATAGCTGCACATGCGGGTTTTGGCATAATGCTCTCCACAGATCGCGAAGTGACCGCAACAGGATACGCCGCTCGACGTTTTGTACCCAAGTGGCAACTGTCTAGCATTGAATCTGCGGATAGTGTTATGGTTGAGGCAGGCACAGAGTTGACCGTACTGAAGGACGGGCAACTGGTCAACAGTGCGAGTGGGAAGCTGTTCAGCGAAAGTGTACATGGAAACGGTGGCGGTCGTTATGAATCATCCGGTTACGTTGATGTGACCAATCCACCAAGCCTCAGTTTCACAATGTCTCCGGGGCACCAGTACACCTTTAACGTTGGCATTTGGGTATTCTCGAATAAATCGGGTAGCCAACATGCTTTTGCGGAATCATGGTTAAGTGGAGCAGTGCTCTCCATGAGTGTCGTACGATGAGTACACCAGAACCCTTATATAAATAAGGGTTTTTTCCTTTTCCAATTGGAAATCAAGGTCGTAATCGTTGGTGTGATTCTACTCCTTCTGCTACGTTTTAGTGCGGAAGGAGGTGATTACCATGACCAAGCATCTGTATTTCTATGCAAGTTTCGAAGATGCAGCGCGACTCAATCGGGAGTTAATCCAGCTCGGCTACAGGAATTACTATCTGGAGCCACATGAACACCTGGTTGCTTTTATTTTCGAGCCAGTGACCGAAGTGAGTCAAGCGATCTTGAAACACTTGTTTCATGCTGATGGTCCTTCACATCTAGACAGCTAGCTTTGCAGTACCGGTGCTCCTCATTTGAGGGGCATCGGTACCCTTTTATTTTGAATACTTTCCTTATGCAGCATTTTGTTAAGTATTACTGCACAGTTGTTCATCTTATGTTCATGTTCAACGATTACACTTACAAGCGTAGTCAAAAGAAATGAACAGGAGATGATCTTACGTGTTAGCAGCAGCCGTGGTTTTTATAAATCTTGCTCTCATTGCCTATACGATTGGGGTATGGGGCGAAAAACGTTCAGGAAGGCTAAAGTCGAAACACCTTATCTTTTTTGGTTTGGGTTTAGTATTCGACACGATCGGAACAACGTTTATGAAATTGCTCGCAGACGGTTCCAGCTTAAATTTGCATGGCATTACCGGGTTGATCGCTTTGATCTTGATGTTTTTCCATACAGTGTGGGCCTGTGTCGTTCTATGGAAAAAGAATGAACATCAAATCAAGCAGTTCCATAAATTTAGCCTAATCGTATGGATTCTATGGCTTGTACCTTATTCCATTGGTGTAGCTTTAAGCTTTATGAAATAGGAATACTCTCCATTTCGCTCCGCACGCGAACAATCTACCCTTCCCTCAACCCTCTCAACTGATGAGAGGGTCATTTGCTTTTCTCATGGCTGTTCAACATATCGTCAACTTTGCCTAGCATTCGACAATATCTCCTAAAGTAATCAAAAGGATAATCGTATAAAATGTAATAAATTAGTATTTTTAGAAATATACAACACTTCACTACGGCTCGATGATGGTTTTCTAAACAACATTCACCATTTCAGAAAGGTTGATGCTCATGTTTAAAAAAGCACTTATTATCCTGTCATTAAGTTCAGTCATCGTAGTACCCTCTCTAGCCACACAAGCCCAAGGGGCAGCTCTTCCTACACAGGAAAAGGCAACCACCTACGCTTCCAATAAAAAAATCAGAAACGCCATGTACGGTGAAGAAATCTGGGTGTCGCTTACCTCACCTATTCCAGCCGGATGGGTTATCGTTAGAACTTTAGGAACGCAGAACCTGATCAGGAATGTGAATGGTGCTTCTTATGGCTCAGAGGTAGAGGTGCTGCTCGCCTCGCCTATCCCAACCGGATGGGTCATGGTTCGAGCCTTTCGAGGATCGAATGTAATCAAGAATGTAAACGGTGCTTCTTATGGTACGGAGATAGAGGTGATGCTCGCCTCGCCTATTCCAGTCGGATGGGTCATGGTTCGAGCCTTTGGAGGATCGAATGTAATCAGAAATGTTGATGGTGCTTCGTACGGCACGGAGGTAGAAGTGATGCTCGCTTCTCCTATCCCAAAAGGATGGATCATGGTTCGAACCTATGGAGGATCGAATGTGATCAGAAATGTCAATGGTGCTCCTAACGGAACACAGATTGAGGTACTGCAAGCCTCGCCTGTTCCTGAAGGATGGATCATTATCAGTTCAGGTGGAAATTCAAAAGTGATCAGGAAAGTTGGCTAAAACAAGCGCATATGGCATGCATCTAGTCCGCAGGCTGACGTCGAAATGCAATCGGCATCAGCTTGCGGGCTTTTCTTTAATAAGTTTCCATCAATCGTGGAATTATAAGGGAAACAAACGTCCTAAGGGGGCCAATAATGAGCACGTTTTACGAGAAATATGGTGGGGAAGATACGGTCGCAAAAGTAGTGGATTACTTTTATGATTTAGTTTTAGCTGATGATACCGTGAACCACTTTTTCAAAAACACGGATATGGAAAAACAGCGTAAACACCAAACAAAGTTCATCAGTTATGCCCTTGGTGGTCCAAATCAATACACAGGACACTCCATGGCAAAGGTTCACGAAGGGATGAATCTGCAACCCATTCATTTTGATGCCATCGTTACGCATTTGCGTGCTGCCTTGACTCACTTTGGTGTCAGCGAAGAAGATATTGCCGATGCTCTGAGCAAAGTAGAGTCTCTGCGGGATGATATTTTGTATAAATAGCCGAGTATCAAAACGCCTGATGCAATGGTTCAGGGAACCCCTTCCGTTCCCGGACCAGAGCCGACAAACAGACTGACACCTCGACCAAGTAGAATTCGTTTCTCTTAGTGGCCCTTCGTTTTCGATTGGCCATTTTTGGTTTGGTCATACACATTTTGTAAAATTCTTAGCAACTCTATTTTCTTCATTACGTATATGATACGAGTAATGGTTGAACATTGGAGGCAGATTCGAAAATGGAAGATCAATATTTTGTTGGTTGGGGTACATTGGCCCTCATCAACGCTGGACTAGCTCAAGGAAAAAATCGTAGCGGTCTTAATTGGTTTTTTCTCTCTTTATTCCTCGGCCCTATTGCAACGTTAATCATTGTTGTCTGGGAAAAATTGCCAGAGCAGAAAGACTTATCACAGTGAGCATGTTCATAAGGAGGCACGCATGATGCAAATCCGAAATGTCCAAGAGCAAGATTACCTCAAAGTTATTACGGTCATAAACGATGGATGGGGCCGCGAATTATACCACCATTTCTTTCAAACCGTAAAACAAAAAGGATGCGATACGATTCGATGCATTACCTCTCCTGTAAATAAAGGCTCAATCTCCTTCCACACGAAGCTAGGTTTTGCGGTTGAAAAAGGAGATAAAATGGTGGATGGAATCGATGTGACTTCTAATTATGATGGAAAAGGAAACGACCGGGTTACTTTTGTTAAGAAGATTTAATCTTATTGAAACCTTTTTCGCTTTTTCACGTAATTACAGTTAAATTATCCCAAAAGCAGCGGGTGGTTCTCATTCTTAAAGCACTTGGTTTTGGCGCAGCTTTGCAGATTCTATGTTTGATCATAGCAATAACGACTGGGAACATCGATCAAGCTGGCAATTATGCTGAGTACCTTGCATTTGGTCTCATTGCACTAGCTGGACCTTTTATTTCCTGCTCTCATCTGTCCCCAGTGGCATTTTTGCTGTCATCTTTTTCAGCTTTTTTGCTTAATTCCTTTTGGTCACAAGTAACCAAAAATCGCCTTTTCACGTACTAATCAATAGCCACACCAAAGTAATCTTTCACGTGGAAGGATGCGGTTTGATTTGAAGAGCGTAAAAGAAATATGGGGCTGGACCAAAACGTTGGGCATCTCTCTTTCACTTGCGATGCTGGTTAATGTATTTGTTCTCCAACCATTTAAAGTGAATGGACAATCGATGGAACCCACTTTGCAAAACGACGAGCGCATCTATGTGTCGAAATTGTCCCACACCTTCTCTTATCTCCCTGAGTACAACGATATTGTCGTGATCGACAGTCGTGTAGACCGGGATCGTACGTTACAAGATGACATCCTTGAAAATCCTCTACTCATGCTCGCCATGGGGAAAAGCGAAGCCAAAACATTCTGGGTAAAACGAGTCATTGGCAAACCCGGCGATACTTTGGAGTTTAAGAACGAGAGCTTGTATCGGAATGGACAGCCGTTAAACGAGCCGTACATAAAAGAAGAGATGGTCAACGTACCTGATGCCAAAATTGTCATACCAGAAAACCATGTGTTTGTGATGGGAGATAATCGTAACAATAGCGATGATAGTAGAGTCATTGGCGTGATTCCACTCGATCATATCATGGGGAAAAAACTGTTTTAATCAGACGAGAGCCTTTTCCAATGAGGAAGGCTCTTTTTATTTCCTTTTTCATCCGTAACCTCGTTCGCAATCTAATCGTACTAACATCACGAGTTTTATTAATGCTAAACATAATTAATCCAATTAAAGATATGAACCAAAAATCGCTGAAAGGATTTTATGTTTCATTCGAGGGGACTACCATGATAACAAGAACGTTCATACCAGATACAATCCACGCTCATCCGGGGCGAGTAACCGTACCACCACAAACAGAAGTCAAAATCCAAATCGATATTAAAGATCGAAGCTTGGAGATAAAAGACGTGTTTTACACCACAGTCACTGGCCAAAAGTCTGTTTCCATTACCGATAAGGTTATCATTTCTTCGCATCAGTGGGATATCTGGGTTTTTAATGCGCATACCAAGGATGCTGCAACCATTGATAATATTGTAGCTACTTATGCGCAATTATTTGTGTAGCACTGTACATTCTGATAAGGGGTAATTTCAATCATAGACGAATGTCCGTTTCGAAACGCCTGACAAACGCATTTATTAGTGATAAATGCATGCAAAGGGGCGTTTCTTGATGAGCTCTCAGCACTCTCATTCCTTACGCTTTATTCGATTTGCCGATCGGCCTGGGCATTTTCATGGGTATGACACGCTAACAAGCATTTCGGGTCGTCATCGTCACCGAATACGTGGCAGAACGTCACTACCAGAAGGAATGAGAGATCGGCACGTTCATTACTACGAAGGTACTACTACCTTTAATGATGGACATGTGCATCACTACAGGGGATGGACGAGTCCGCCTATTCCACTGCCGGATGGAAGCCATTACCACGAGTTTTCGGGGCAAACCACTTATGATGACGGGCACACTCATTATTACCGGGGTGTAACCAGCGAGGCCCTTTCTTAAGCAAAAAAGGCTGTCCCTCTCCGAAACAGCCTCTCTTCCTCTTCTTATTTTTCCACCACTGATGCCAACGGACAGTCCAATGTGTACAGGTTGCGATACCTTGGATTGTCCTGAAACAACTGCTCATGTGTCCCTCGCATCGAAATGACTCCCTGCTCCATAAAAATGACCTCGTCCATTTGCTCTACACCGCTCAAGTGGTGCGTCACCCAAATCAATGTTTTCCCGTGCAAGACACGGAAGATCGTTGCCATCAGATCGCGTTCAGTCAACGGATCTAATCCCACCGTCGGTTCATCGAGGAGAACAATTGGCTTGTTTTGCAGCAAAATCCGTGCAAGGGCTATACGCTGCCGTTCTCCGCCAGAGAAGCGCAAACCGGTTTCCTGCATCCGTGTTTGATAACCATCCGGTAGGGATTCAATCAGCTGGTCCAGACCAACTTGAGCTGTCACAGCACGCACTTCTTCATCGGACGCATCGGGTCGACCAAGTCTGATGTTATTGGCTACGGTTGTGTCAAACAAATACGGCTGCTGATTCAACACGGAAAACAAACAAGCAGAAGCCTCTTCTGACTGGACAGGCTGCCCATTTACTGTCACCTGACCTGCTTCCGGCTGTATGGCACCTCGAATCAAGTTCAGTATCGTCGATTTGCCAGCTCCGCTACGACCGAGCAACGCAATTTTCCCCCCTTGAGGCACCTCAATAGACACATCCTGCACACTCCAATTGCTAGCTTGTGGGTAGCGAAAATGAACATGATCGAGCTTCAAACTGCCCCCAGCTTGATCAGCCACCTTTTCCTTCTGCGCTTCCACAATGGCCAGACGACTGCCCTCGATCTCCCGAAGCCTTCCCAGAGACTCCTTGTATTCTGGCATTCGCACAACAGCGTCAGAAATACGGGCAAACGCATCCATCAACGGAAATGCGACCAGCCCAATCGCAGCAATCAACGTAGCAGGTATCTGATTCGCAGCGGCAAGTCCGCCCGCCCAGATGACCAGTAAGACAATAGCTCCACCAATTGCACACTGCGACATCCACTGGACTCGCCATTCTCCACGTCGAATAGAGTTTTCGATCTGGGCAGCTGATTTTTGCCGTCTTGTAAACAACTGGAGAAACTGCTGCGTACGACCACTGAGAATCCAGTCACTCATACCAAAAACAGCATCAGTCAGCTCCCGGTATGCTGCCTGTCTCTCCTGCTTGAACCGACGACTCTTGGCAATCGATGACCACAAGACTACTGCCGGTGCAACAAACAGCAGAAAACCACAGTACAACGCCATCAGCAGCGCGAACATTCCATCCATTCTTCCCAGTGCCACAATACCTGCCCCATAGAGGAGGACCGCCGATACAGCTGGCAGCACCAAGCGCAGATAGACATTCTGGAGTTGCTCGATGTCATCCGCAAGTACACCAAGCAGATCTCCCGTACGAAAACGAGTGCGGAGGAGTTGTGCTTGCGGCTCGATAGCTTGGTACAAACGCACACGCATACGCGATAACACACGCAAAGCTGCATCGTGTCCAACCAAACGCTCTAGGTACTGAATGACTGCTTTGCTAAAGCCAAAAGCCCGGACAAGTACGATAGGAACATAGACCATTAAGACGTTTTCAGGCTTGAGTGCGGAGCGGGAGATCAGATACCCGGACGTATAAAGTAAAGCGCCAGCACATGCCACTGCCAAGGTCCCCAGCAAAGCAGCTGCGGCAAACTGCCAGAAAAACTGGCGAAAGTATGGAAGAAACCACCCCTGATTGCCTTCTCGTGCTTCCTTCATCCTTTCTCCCCCTTGGCACCAGCTGTCAACAACCGATAAAATACGCTTTTTTGTGCAACGAGCTGTTCATACGTACCCGCTTCCACCAGTCGTCCCTGGTCGATTACCCAAATCCAATCCATGTCTCGCATCCAATGCAAGCGATGTGTGGCCAAAAATATGCGCCTGTCCCCCAACACCGACAACATGGTCTGTTTTAGCTCCCATTCCGTTTCAACATCTAAGTGAGCGGTCGGCTCGTCGAGCAAAATCACTGGTCGGTTGCCAAGCAGCGCACGTCCCAATGCAACCCGCTGTGCCTGTCCGCCACTTAACGTACGGCCCCCTTCGCCAATGATTTCGTCACAGCCATTTGGCAAGCCGTCCACCAGCTCTGCCAGACCGACATCACGAATCACCTGCTCCACCTGTTCCTGCGACGCTTCCGGCTCGTAGAAGCGAATGTTATCCGCCAACGATTGATTGAATAAATACGGATGCTGTGGAATGTAAGCGATTTGCCGCTGCCACTCCTGTTTCGCATCCCCCATAATGGGTTGCCCATCTACTTGTATCACACCAGCTTCAGGATCAGAAAAGCCGCCTAGCACTCCGAGAAGGGTTGATTTCCCAGCTCCGCTCGCCCCCACAATGCCCACTCTTCTCATGTTGCTGCCCAATTCCGCAGATACCTCACCCAGTAGCTGTCTGCCATCCTCACCGACGACCCGAACATCGGACAAAGTAATCGTTCCATCCCATACACCTGTCAGAGACGTCTGGCTATTCGTTGCTTGTGGTTTCGCCTTATGTTCATCCGTGTCGGCACTGTCGATAATGGTACGAATAGTTCCCAACGCTTCCTTGCCATCTAATGAGGCGTGGTAGTCCGATCCCAGCATCCGTACTGGCAAAAAGTATTCCGGTGCAAGAATCAGGATGACCAATGCCGTTTCAAATCCAAAGTTCCCTTCAATCAGCCGCAACCCAAGACCGACCGCCACAAACGCAACCGACAGCATGCTGAAGAAGTCGAGTGCCAAGGAAGACAAGAAGGCTACACGCAACGTACGCATCGTAGCGGATCGATATTGATCGCTCACTCTACCGACGGTCTCCCCATGGTCTTTGCTGCGTCCCAAAAACCGGAGCGTCGCAAGCCCGCGAAGCGAATCGGTGAAGTGATGGGAAAGCATTCGATACGAGCGCCATTGTTTGTCTGCTTGTTTACGCGCCGCCAGACCGAGTACGATAAAAAATCCAATGAGAACAGGCATCGTTACTGTCAGGATCAGTCCAGAAATCACATCTTGCATGTAAACAAATGCCAGAAGCGGCAACGTAACAAAAACCATATCTAGCGTACGCGGAACAGACAACTCCAGGTAGGTACGTACACGATCTACACCTTCTAGGACAAGCGTAACAAGCTTTCCGCTTCCTTCGCTGGCGGCAAAACGTGGACCACGCTCGAACAAGCGGGATAGAACTCGCCCTTGCAAAAACTCACTGGAAGCTTCAGCAAAACGGCCAGCGACCTTCTTTTGCAGCCAAACGATGGTATGACGAGCGGCTATCGTGACCAAAAACAGTACAAGCGGCTGATACGCCATTTGAACCGCTTGGCCTTCAAACAAGATCGCGATCGACTTCGCCAAAAGCAGTGCCTGACCGATAATCGCCACACTTTGTAGGAGGGAAAGACCGGCTAGCAGCAGCATAACCGGTCGGATTCCTTGTAATCGGAACAATTCCTTGTCCATTAGTACTCCAAATGATCCTTTTCAGTGACTCGTTTATGGAAAACGAAGTAGCTCCAAGCCTGATAGGCTAGTACAAACGGTAAAAGCACTGCTGCAACAATGGTCATTGCTTTTAACGTATATGGACTCGAAGCTGCATTATAGAGGGTCAAATCAAACGCGCTATCAATCGTGCTGACCATCACCCGTGGGAACAATCCGATAAACATCGAGACGAACGTCAACAGAATCATCGCACCTGTCATCCCGAAAGCCCATCCTTCCCTGCCTTGTCTCAAGAAGTGGCGAGCCAGTACAAAAGCGATAACACCTAACAGTACAGCTGCTGTCAACAAAACACCCTGGCGCTCAAACAGATCGGTTACCATGAATGTCCACCCTACAAGCACCGCCATGAGAATCGCTTGCATCGGCAATAGCTTTGCTGCCAGTACACGTGATTTTTTACGCAGCTCCCCTACCGTGCGCAGTGAGATGAAGTTCAGACCGTGCAGCAAGCATAGTCCTGTAACTGTCACTCCTGCCCACAACGAGTACCCATTCACAATGTCTGAGAGCCCAGCAGTCATTTCCATATTCTGATCAATCGGCACACCTTTCACCAGGCTGGCAAAGATCATACCGAACAACATCGGCGGTACAAAGCTTCCAATCAGAATCGCTGCGTCCCACGTCTTTTTCCAAGCCTCACCTTTCTCTTTGCCTCTAAATTCAAATGCTACCCCGCGTCCAATCAACGCAAGCAGAATCAGCGTAAGCACGAGATAATACCCGCTAAACATCGTGGAATACCACTCCGGAAACGCTGCGAACATCGCACCAGCCGCTGTAATCAGCCAAACTTCATTGGCATCCCAGAACGGACCAATCGTATTGATCAAAACCCGAGTTTGCAAATCATTTCGTGATAGCAGGCGCGTCGCCATGCCAACACCAAAGTCAAAGCCTTCGAGAAAGAAAAATCCGGTAAACAGAACGGCAATGAGCAGGAACCACAGTTCATTAAGCTCCATAACGTTCACTCCTTACACGATCAAATGGATCCTGAAGCTGTAAATCCTCTACTTCCTCATGACTATCCATATCCGGTCCTTTTTTGGCTACACGAGCAAACAGATAAGCCAAGAGGCAAAGCAGGATGAGATAAATCGTCGTGAAGGCGATGAGAGAGAACCATACCTCTCCTGTGCTAATGCTTGGCGAAACCGAATCTTCCACACGTAGTAGCCCGAATACCGTCCACGGCTGACGCCCTACCTCCGTCATAATCCACCCAGCTGAGTTTGCGATGAACGGTAGTGAGATACCCGCAACCATCAACTGCATGAACCGCTTGTTTGGCTGTTCCAGCTTTTTGCGGAAGGTCAGATATGCCCCGTACAAAGCCAACAAAATCATTGCACTTCCGCCCGCTACCATGATGCGGAAGCTCCAGAAGGTCGTCCGAACTGGTGGAATGTAGTTTCCTGGACCGTAGGTTTTCTCATACTCTGCCTGCAATTCCAACATGCCCGGTACAGAACCTGAAAGTGAGTTGTACGTCAGAACGCTAAGCAAATAAGGAATTTTTATCTCAAAACCGTTTTCTTGTTTTTCTGGATCAATCGTTGCAAAAACCGTCCAAGGAGCTGGGTCTGAGCTTGTTTCCCACAGTCCTTCACTCGCAGCCATTTTCATCGGTTGGGTAGCAACCAAATACTGTGCCTGACCATGACCAAATTGAGCAATAGCAAGCGAGGAAATCAATGCTACCACGATCGCAATTTTGAAAGATTGCACAAAGAATGTAACGTCTTGTTTTTTCAACAGCTTCCAAGCACTGATACCTGCTACCAAGAAGGCACCTGTCGCAAATGCCGCAAATACGGTATGCGGGAATTCATATAGTAATTGTCCATTGGTAAGGAGTGCGAAGAAATCGACCATCTCTGCACGTCCGTTATTGATTGCGAAGCCGACTGGCTGCTGCATGAACGAGTTGGCTGCCAGAATCCAAAGAGCCGAAAGAATCGTTCCTATGGATACGAGCCAAATACATGCGAGATGCACACCTTTGGACAAACGATCCCAACCGAACACCCATAGTCCAATAAAAGTCGATTCGAGGAAGAACGCTAAAAGGGCCTCAATCGCTAGCGGAGTTCCAAATACGTCGCCAACGAATCGCGAGAAATCAGACCAGTTCATCCCAAATTGGAACTCCTGCATAATCCCTGTCACGATCCCGACAGCAAAATTTATGAGCAAAAAGGTTCCCCAAAACTTGGCCATTTTTTTGTACAAGTCATTCTTTTTTATCACATACATCGTTTCCATAATGGCTACTAATAATGACAGCCCGATGGAAATCGGCACAAAAACAAAATGAAAGATAGTTGTTATCGCAAATTGAAGTCGTCCCAAATCCACTATATCCATGTACAAGATCCCTTTCTCTTCGCGTTTTGGCCTTTATGTACCGGAATTATACCCGTGGGGAAACCCGCATTTATTACGACTTTGTGAAAAATATCACAAATATATGTGAAAAAATTCACAAATGATTCTCTCTCTTGTAACCCCCTTTGCGCCTTCATCATCGTGAGAGAGTTTTTTGTTTGTTTTACCCTGTATATTTCCGGTCATGTACAATTGTAGCAGGACTTTTGACCCTAGAGGGTGTCCGATTCGTTACATGATTTTTAACAGACTGTGACTGTTTCGGATTTTTCCTTGATTTGAGCTAGACTTATGCGCCTCTACTTATTTTATTGATTGTGTAATTTGTTCATTTCCTTTTAAAATCTCATAGCAGTAATCGTACGTAGAAAAAATGGACCCTTTTACGGGCCCATCTTTCCCCTATTCAGTTAACAAAGCCCCGAGTAAAAATGCGCTAACAACCACTTATTTTTTGGCAGATTTCGTTGACAAGGATTCGATGATGTTGCCAAGGGTGGCAGTATCAATGTCCTTCTTATGGTACAGTTCAACCGTGAATCCTTCATGCTCCCAAATCACGATTCCGTTGGCGAAATATACCTTTTTCCCGCCAATGGTTTCGATCTTGACACCCTCTGTCGTGCTGATGCCGTTTTCGCCACCCTTTGAAATCAAGAAGGAAATAAACTCTTCCTCTTCCCCTTTTTCATACTGAACTTCTACCATACCCTCGCCTTGAATGAGCGTGTTGTAATAGGAATAATGCTCTGGCATCCATGTCGGTACGGGAAAGTCCATTTTGCTAGCTGCGCGTGCTTCTTCCAATGTCATCTGTGGGTGTTCCTTTAGTTCTATAGGTTCATTGATTCCTTGGGTATCGGACTGTGCAGCAGGCAGCTCTTTATCATATTGGGTAATTTCCATGTTCCCGACCTGAAAGCGTGCCAAGATCGTCTGGAGCATTCCTTGGGCAAACGATGTAGTCGAGAATGCACCTAAAAGGCAAACAACAGCAACAGCACTAACTGTGGCAGCTTTCCATTTATTCGTTTTCATATAGATCCCGTCCTTTTTACTATCATGTAGTTGTATGTTTCCTGATTCCAATTTGAATTTCAGCCGATTGTATATGTTGGCTTTTGGAGTGGTGTCATCCAGCTCCAGATCAGTAAGCAAGTCGGTGAGTTCACGAAAATCATCTAGATCATGCTTACTCTTCATAACGGAAACCCCCTTTTTGCAATTCTTTTTGTAGCTTTTTTAGACATCTGTAGAGCACGACGCCGATATTTGAACCGCTGACACCAAGCAGGTCTGCGATTTCCGCGTTTTTTAGTCCAGCCGCATATTTCATGGCGATGATATTGCGTTCTTTTTCACTCAGCTTTGCCAGAGCTTGAAATAACGCTTGATGATTGTCGCCCTTGATTACAATTTCTTCCGGAGATGACTTCGGCAGAACCATATCCAGAATAGAATCTAGTGAAAAACTCATTCTTTTTTTCTGTGAGCGGAAGTAATCTGTCACTGCGTTTCTGGCGATTGCAAACAACCAGACTTCAAAGTTTGATTTAGCAGGTGAATAACTGCTGTATTTAGAAATAACAACTTCAAACACATGGCTACATATTTCTTCAGCTGCATAGTGATTGTTGATGCGATAGCAAATATATTTGTAGACGCGCTTGTAATACGCACCGTATATTTGGGCAAACGTTTCGGTCGACATGCTTTCTGTTTGCCTATCGTTTTCTTCGTTTTGGCAGATGCCTGTGTTCACTTGGGCGATCTCCAACTACTCCCCCTCCCTTCTAAATGGAATGAACAAATTGCGCAATTTGTTTGGTTGTGAGACTCACGATAGTTAATACGGAAAAAGCTAAAATGTATTAACAACATTTTTCTAAGATCGGAGGAAATGACATAAGGTCCGAAAAGGGTAGCGGTAGTCGAAGTAATCGAAATCGTTGGGTTGCATTCAAATCCAAACTTGTAAAAATGCATCTGGACTTGGAGGTAATCAAATGACTGGTTTCCTAGAAATCGCCAGCGCCATGTTTTTCTTCATGCTTTGCAGATACTTCTTTTCAAATACAATAGCAAAAAGCAGGTTGTCAACGAATGACATCCTGCTTTTACATCTTCATGCTTTGCTTATAGCCCAGTGCGGTGGACGCGTGAACAAAGGGGGCAGCTTTGTGCTTGCATCGCCCTTCGCCCCGTTGAGCTGAACCTGCGTGAGAAACAACGTCTCGGTCAAGTTCGCACCGCTCACATCTGTATCGCGAAAATCTGCACCAATGAGGTCAGCTCCCCGCAAATCTGCTCCTCTCAGATCAGCAGCAATCAAATATGCGCCGCGCAAATGGGCTCCTCGTAAATCAGCGCCTTTGAGCTTGGCACCGATGAGATCAGCGCCCCGGCCATAGTTTTTTCCTTGCTTGCCCCCTTTGTACTTGGCAACTGCGTCCTTACGTACCAGTTCACTTGTCTGCAACAATAGTTCGTTCACTTTTGCTCGATGCAGAGTAACGTCCAGCTTTAGGATGTCCTCAGGACTGTGATCCGTCAGGCGCTGTGTCTCCTCCAACGCCTCCTTCAATGCCGGATGGAGAGATTCGGCAGCTTGCTTGGTCAACGCATCCGTTATATACCAGAGCAGCTCATGAAGCTGCCACATGATCGGAAATACTTCGTACATTTGCTTTGCTGATCCTGGTACTGCACGCCAATCTTGGCCGCCATAAGTGACTTGAGACACCTTTTGGCCAGCTCCAAAACAATCGTAGACAGTACAACCGCGAAAGCCTATCTTCCTCAGCTTTGTGTGAACATCACACCGGAAGTCTGCCTGTAAGTTACTACAGGGCTTGCCCGCGTCTTTATTGATGCCAAAATCAGAGGAAGCAGCAAAAGGCAATGCCACACAGCACAAGCCAAAGCAGCTTTCACAGTCACCTTGAAGATGACCACGACTGTTATCGTCAGTCGAGTGTATGTGATCTTGATCCGTAGCCATAAAATTATCCTCCTGGAAAAAAACACGATTCTCTCGCTTCTGGCGAAAAGAATCGTGCTACTTTTAGTTAAATGCGATTTGAGATTCGATCAGGTAATTCCCGAAGACTTCAGCGAAGGCCTCTGCTGTATTATAGCCTTCTTCCAAGGTGTTGTTCGTACCACCGAATTCCAAAAGCAGGGCTCCCTCGGAAATGGACTGATTGTACACCCCGTTCCCTTGATTTGAACCTTTCAGGATAATCCCCCGCGACAAACCGGGATAAGAGGCTTCCAGACGGGCGTTCAGCTCTTCCGCCAGCTTTTTGTTCGCCAGATGGTTCGGATTCGCTGTTCCGATTACAAACAGCATCCGGGAGTAGGTTTTGCCATTGATCGTGATCGCTACCTTGCTGCGTGGCTCATCACTGTCCCGATGAATATCGAAAATGTACTGCAAGTGCGGACTGGTTGCAGCCGCTGCTGCTACCGCCTTATACGATTCGGAGTAAGACATCGAGTAACTTTTATTTTGTTCCCTCAATTTCTGGGCAAAATCGTCCTGGCTCGCCATTGCCGAAATGCCTCTAGCTTGCAACAGCTCACCCAGCCTTTTTCCAACAAGCGTGATGTTGATCTCAGGATCATCTACCGAGCTCCCTTGTTGGTTCCGAGCAACATTTCGCCAAGACTCACGGTTATGGGTGTGATAGATATACACTTTCTCGTTTCCAATCATCCCATTGTTGTACTCGTACGTTGCACCTGTCGGTGGCAGCGTACCAGCTGGTTGAATCTTCTCTACGATCCACCCCGCGATATAGACGGTCGAATTATCTGCCAGCCTGATGATGTACCAATCTCCCATTGTCTGCACAACCGGGAATACTTGTCCGGGTTGAACAGTTCCGATTATTGCATGCTCAGTTGAGGGACCGTTGCGGATGTTCGAATCTGGATTTTTGACGCGAATCTGTAGTTCTTGTACCGGGGCGGGCGTTGGAATTGGAGCTGGCGCAGGTGCCCCCGGTGTTGGACTCGGCTGTGGCTGAATGGCCCCAGTCTGTTCGGTTGGATTGAAAATATAGGCATAGGTACCGTTAAAGTTAATGGTGTACCAGCCATTTGCATATCCGTAATGGTTAATCGTCATCCCGCCGTGGATTTGACCAATGACGGTACCAAGAATATCTGGCTGCGCATAAACTT
Organism: Brevibacillus sp. FIR094; assembly: GCF_050477165.1. Lineage (NCBI taxonomy): Bacteria > Bacillati > Bacillota > Bacilli > Caryophanales > Paenibacillaceae > Brevibacillus > Brevibacillus sp. FIR094. The sequence continues at coordinate 27,187 of NZ_JBEAES010000009.1, forward strand.
CATAGCCTTCTGTTAATACGATTGTCCCTTGCTCGAATCCACTCCCTGTATTGGATGGGAGTACAGGAGGGGGCGGTGCTGGCATTGTTGTCGGATCTGGGAATGGTACTGGTGCTGGTTCTGGTACCGGAGCAGGCGCTGGTACCGGGGCTGGTTTTGGTGCTGGTGCCGTTGTCTCTGTCAAGAAACTGGCTTTCACCCAGCCGTTCTTTTGATCAGACAGCTTAATTTGTGCCCATTCCCCTTGCTTTCTCATTTGCAAAAACACACCGTTTTTGTCGATGATCTGCAAAATTTGTGCAGTGGCATTTGGTTCTGCCCGAACATTCAGCATGTCCACATTGCTTTTGACATATTTGATCTGTGGAACTTCTATCATCTTCACATACTTATTATTGACCCATCCGGTATTGCCGTTCGGCAGCCTTACCTGAGTCCAATCTTTTTGCTGTTTGGTGATTGGCAACCGCGTGGCTTTTTTGAGTGTTGCAACGATCTGGGTAGTCGTACCTGGCTCGCTTCGAATATTTAACTGATCGACCGCCACGTCTACATGGGTGGCCGCTCGCGCAATGGACAGAGGCATCAGCAAAATCAGGAAGAAAACAGCTAGCAAGCTGACATTTACTCGTAAAAGCAAGTTCCTCGTTCCCCTCTGTTTTTTTCGTATTTTTGGAAAAACTAGCTAATAGAAAGAACTTCTCGATTCGTCCGCATATTCCTTCATGTTTTGACATCTTTTGCTGTCAAAAGAGCAATAACTTCACGATCATTCTATCTCCTGAAAATAGTGACGTTTTTGCTAGAAAAAAGTTACAGAAAAAAGGATGAAGCGACAAGCTTCACCCTTTTTCTTTCTTCTCTATTTCGTTCCTACCATTTCGCTGCCCAAGCTTCTATCTCCACTTTGAGCGAAGGGACTGCCAATGCCGGGACGTAAGACATGGTCATCGCTGGCGGTGTCCCCCCGTGGAACTTCTCCCACACCTGATTAAAATGCTTCCAATCCATCTCTTCGGTTGCCCATATATTAATTTTGATGATATGGTCAGCAGATACTGACTCACTTTCAAAATTGCGCAGTATGTTCTGTAGCGTGTTTTCTACTTGGTCTTTCATATCTGTCGGCAGCTCTCCATGAAGGTCCATTCCTACTTGCCCAGAAAGTACGAGCAAATCGGCCCCTTTTGGAACGGCCGTCAGATGTGTATACGGTCCCATAGGCGGAGCAACTGTGCTAGGATTCTTGCGCTGAACCTTGGGCTTCACCTGGTCGGTTTGTTCTTCTTTGACGATCGCCAGAGTTTGATGATCTTCCCACCGACCATTGATTTTCACGTTTTTCTTGGCAATCCCTTCCTTGTGAAAACCAGCTTTGAGCAGCACCTTGATCGAGCCAATATTATGCGGCATCACTCCTGCTTCCAAACGGTGAAGACCTAATGTCTCGAAGGCATAGTCAACGACGAGCCTTACTGCTTCGGTCATATAACCTTTTCCATTATGCTCTTTATCCAGGAAGTAGCCGATCCAGCAGCTTTGCAGATTATCTCTGACGACCTCTGAAAGGATGACTTCCCCAATGATTTCATCCTGTCCTTTTTCCGCAATGACAAAGACGTACCCTCTGTCTTCTTCTTTTAAAGCCATCGAGCTCTTGATCCTGTCGATTTGTCCTTCCAGTGTGTAGAACGCCTCTTCTCTCGTCCCTGTGAAGTTTTGAAAGAAGTCTCTGTTTCTCACTTCAAGCGCCAAGAGGCTCTGTGCATCCTCTTCCTGTACCAGTCTTACGTAAATGTTCTCTCCGTTTGCTTGCATACAATCCATCTCCCTTTTTCGAAATAAAAAAACACCACAGGAAATCCTGCGGTGCCCTAAAAAGAAAACCACAGGAAGCGACCTGTGGCATTTTTCCACTGTATCCTGATGAATCCACTACATCAAAGGATGGTCGCTATATCCATTTTTGGACATACTTCTCCCGTGATTTAGCCAGATCAAAGAAAACAGCGGTAGAGTATCCAATTCCTTTTGACAACGACATTAGTGATCTTTTTTTCATGTGGATACCCTCCTTTCCGCTGTTTTCTCTGCATACCATTTCGATATAGAGACGGTCGTAGCAACAACCGTTACATTATTATCCATGTATTACTCCACAAGTATAGTGGCAAATGACGTTCGTGGCAACAGCATTAGTGTCTCTTTTTTCCGTTTCGCCAAAGCATATACACATTCGCAATAGAGGTCAGTACAAGTAGACCCAACAGGATATTTGTGACTATCAATGTGTTCGTCAAATGCTGAATGGGTGCATGAATAACAGATAAAACGCTCATCAGCTTGTTCGGAATATCATTAATCGAGGCGATAAGATTATTGAAATACTGCACATAGTCCCCCAAGCCGGAAAACCTCCTCTCGCATACCTTATCCCGTCCATAGCCTTTGATAAATTTCGCCAGCTTACTCCAACGAAAAGGAATAGATCCATTTTTTTGTGGAACAATGAAAAGGAGAGAAGATTGTCATCATTCATAATCCGATTGCAAGAAAGAAGGGAGCTACCTTTATGACGATTCAACGTTTTGTTCGGGAGTCGCGCACATTCAAAGCAAGCCACGTGTTGCCTCCGGATACGAACAATCACAATACGCTGTTCGGCGGCAGGCTGATGGCGCATATCGACGATGTTGCTGCGATCTCTGCCATGAAACATGCCCGGGGACTAGTCGTTACCGCTTCTACTGATTCCGTCGACTTTTTGCAGCCAATCCGGGTGGACAATGAGGTTGCACTCGAAGCCTTCGTCACATGGACGCATAACACGTCGATGGAGGTCTTTGTCAAAATTGTTGCGGAGGATTTGTTAACGGGTATTCGGACAGTCTGTGCTACGTCGTTTCTCACGTTTGTGGCGATTGGCGAGGATGGACGGCCGACACCCGTGCCCAAGGTCGTTCCAGAAACAGAAGAGGAAAAATTCTTGCATGATGGTGCTGAAAAGCGAGCGGAGAAACGGAAAGTTCGTCGCAAGGACAATAAGCATCTCGCGGATATGCTCGGAACGAGACGTCCTTGGGAGCCGTTATTGAACACCCCGTAACGCCAAAAGTCCCCTTACCTTTTTACAGGCTGGGGACTTTTGACTGTTTCTATCCTACTCTTTGTACGCCCACTTGAAATCAACGACACCAGACTTCACATAAAACACCAAATATTCATTTATTAGACAACGTTCTGGCGATAGTGAAGAAAGTCATCCCTTGTTTCCGGCTCCATGTCATAGGGCTCGAATCCATTTTTCAACAACACTTTTTGCGAGGAGATGTTATCTGTTGTTGTTTTGGCACAAATGATTCTGACAGCCAATTGGGGAACGTGCTCCGCTAAAAAGACCTTCAGTGCTTGCGAAGCCATTCCTTTACCAGCAGTATCCTCCCCGACCCGATAACCGAGATGTCCGATTCCTTCGTCTTTCTCGATGTCTACCAAATTCATTCTGCCCAAGATGTCACCCTGGCTGTTTTTGATGAGGCCAAAAAACGAGATTCCTTGCACCTGCTCGTCGAGTAAGGCTTGCAGACCACGTAAGAAATGGTCATATTGGTAGTAAGCGTCTCCCCGACTGGGAACTGATTTTTCAAAAAAAGCGCGATTGCGCACTTCAAATTGAAACAAGCTGGCTGCATCTTGTATGCTTAATTTTTCGATAGTAATCATCATAGGTAGGTATCCTTTCTTGAATCGAGGTGGAAATTTCATATGACTGTTGCTTATCTAGAAGAAGGTACGTTCATCGCCTTTATTGCCTTTACGATATTTTTCTTTGTCGCTTACAAGCTCGATCAGATTTCGTTTGTCTCGTTTATTGTCACCTCGGCGGTCACGGCTTGCGTTCACGCTTCCTTTTATTGGTTAATTGTAAAATATTGGCCGTTTTTTTAATAGCACAAAAAAAGGCGCAGGATGAACATCCGCGCCTGTACGTTTATCTGCTCACAGCTTCGCTTCATAGGCCGCAAGCAATTGAGCCGCTTGCTTGTTGTACTGGTTGACCAAGCCTTGAATGGCTTTTTGCCACTCAGCTTGTGGCAGCGGGATTGATAGTTGATCTACGGGCTTTCCATTAATGACAAGTGCTGTAGTGAGCATTTGCTGTTGTACTGGACTGAGCGTAGCCACCGTTAATACCTTTGGCTTGAGCACTTTCTTTCCTTTCAGGGAACGCATGAGCTCTGTCATTAAGATGTGCTGATACTCTGTGTACAAATCCATCGTCATGTAATAGCTCATTCCGCCTCTCTCCGGCACAATTCCCCGCTTCAGTGCCCATTCCATCACCTGTGGCGTCGTCATCGCTTGACTTGTTTTTCCTGTCGCCATGAAATAAGCCACTCGGAACATATCTTCGTCACTCATGACAGTACGTTTCTCATTGGCCTTGATGACTCCCGTGGATACCAGCTCAGTGACTACTGCCTGCTTTCCTACATCCTTCGGTAAATTCAAATAAAGTGCCAGATTGGTAAAAAACTTGCTCTCGCTGTTTCCACCAGATGGCCAGCTATATGGTTTGTCGAAATCAATTAACTCAAGTGGACTTTGTCGCATCAAATCTAAGTAAGCAGAAAAGGAATCGAATGTTATCGGACGATAGGAGACCACTGGTTTTTTCGTCAGGAATCGGGTCGCAAACAGCTCTTGCCCACCCTGATCCAAATAACCGAACTGGTCTTTTGTCGTGAACACATAAGGAGACTGACTACCAGCAGGGTTCCACAATTGCAGGAATACCTGTTCAGCCGGCGTAATCGTCTCAAACTTGGCACTTGTCAGCACCTTGCCATCCATAGACAGAAGTCCGCGCAAACCCGTCTTTTTATCCTCATAAACGATGGCAGTCTGCTTTCGATTTGCTGCAATCAAAAACTTCAAAGACTGATAATCCCCCGTACTCAAGCGCTGTAGCTCTGATGAGTATACATCCCATCCGGTACTCGTTTGAACGAATAGCTTATCGAAATCGCCATTGGACAGATAATCTGTCACGCCTGTGAGCTTATTTACGAGCTGATTTCCTTCTGGTGCCCATATATCCATGGTGCCGTCTTCACGTGCGGCTATCACGATCTTGTGATCCTGCAGCATTCTTTCCGTTACATCGCGATAAATATAATCGCTTACGACTTGAAGATGCCCGCCATCGGCCTTGATCATCGCCATACCGGCAGCCCCCGCTCTCACACTCGTGGTGTATACGGAGTCAGCCACTTTGATCAAGCTGAGAGGCGGTCCATCGTTGCCAGACTTCCACATCGCGACTTTGATCTCAGTAGTCAACAGCTTGCCCTCTGGGGTATACAGATCGGTCCAATCTTGATCCATTGCAACGATAAGATTGGTATCGGAATCCATGTAGACAGATTGGTAGAGCTTGCTAATCGGTTGGTTGGTCTTACGGTCCACGATCATAACGCCTTTTCCAGGTTGATAAATGGTCGTCAAATCATCGGACAACGGTATTGGATTACCAGTTTCTTGCGGTTTCCCGACGGAATTGTATCGCAGCACCTTTCCATTCGGCTCAGTCACCAGCACCTGACTCGATGCTTCCTCGTAGCGAATGACTCGATTCTCAACAGGGGGCAGGACCAAGCCTTCATCTTCAGAATAAAGTCCGATTTTTTTTCCGTCCTTAATGCTAAGCATGCTGTAGCTGCCCAATGTCACATACGAGTCGAACCAAAAATCAGGCTCCTTGACTTCTTTTCCCCAGCCTGGGAGAATCGCTTTTTTCCCGTCGCTACGAACGAGCAAGCGTGCAGCTGGCGGACCTTCAGCCCGCGGATAAGCAAAGGGGATAACCGTCTCTCCCCCGACTTGGAGGACGCCGTACAGATTCGTTTTCGGGTCCTGTCCCAGCACATAGCTGCCATGCAAAAACTCGGCACCTTTTTTCAATGGATGTGACGTACCCTTGGACCTGGAATGAAAAGTGATGACATCTCCCGACACCGTGTAGTACACATCCGGGTTATTGTATTCGAACCCCACTTCTTTATATATGGGCTCTGCCAGCATCCGCCCGTCTTTCCACAGCCCTTGTCCTTTGGGCCCCATCACCTGAAAGTACCCATTATTCCAAATATAAATCGCGGTGTATTTGGGTTCGAGTACGTACTTGCCATTGCGATCAATCAAGCCTTCTTTTCCACCGGATCGAACCTTGAGATACGCGGTGTCTGGACCGCCTTCGTTCGGAATCAGTTCTGCTTTTCCCAGCGCGAACAATTTTTTTCCGGAAGCAGGATCATACATGATGAGTTCTTTAGGAGTAGTCGCTACGACATACGGCTTTTTCTCCGCTTCTCTATTTTCCGTCTGATCAGGAGCAACCAATCGAACCATCGCGAGCTTGCCCGCAAATGGCGGAATCAGGACCTTGCCATTCGTATGGAGCAACATAGATGATTTTCCCAGCAGCATGATCGCCGTCCCCTGCTCTTTGGACAAATCATACGGATGCGCCCCTGCAAACTTCATGGTCGACAGCTTGTGCGTCGTTAAATCGATGTATTGGAACCAGCCGCCTTTTTGAACAATCGCGATATTTTTGGAATCGGGAATGTCAATGTTATCCCATATCGCAGGGGTTATTTCTTTCCCGGTTCGTGCGTCGAGAATTCCTTTTTTACCGCCCTTTGTTACGATTATATCTTTCGAAGATAGCTGAAAATCCTCATAAATAGCCTGTGTGACCAGCTTATTACCGTCTGTAAAACCGATCTTGTAGTCTGTTAGATACGGCTGAATCTGGGAAAACGTAGCAGCATGGACAGAAGAAGTCCACACACTTGCCCCGAGTACGACAGCGGTAACCAGACTGATGGTTTTCGTTTTTATGTTCATTGGTGATTGGCCTCCCTTGGGAAACATTCCCTTCCTTTGACGCTACGTAGGGTGAAATAGTTTCGATGCCCTTTTTCAAACAACTGGAACCTTTTCTTACAGTCAACTCGCTTTTAAGCGTGCTATAATTGTTCACACCGACGCAGTATAATCATCGTATACGGATGGGAGTGCTGAAAAGAGCACTTGGAAAGGATGTTCCCATGAATTTCTTTGCTGCCGCCTTGCAAAAGCCGGATGTAAGACGATTTGGGATTTTGGCGTTGTTTTGTTTGTTGCTTTACTCCTTGGGAAGTATGCTGAACATGGTTTTGCTAACTTTTTTAGTTACCTATTTAATGAATCGGCTGCATCAATATCTCACACGTCTCACACACAAAGTCGTGCCGATCCATCCCAAGCTGATTCTCATTTTTCTCTATATGTTGCTAACGTTCTTTCTCGTTTTCGGTGGGATGAAAGCCATTCCGGCACTTATTCACCAAACCGGACAATTGTTCCACGTCATCGAGCAAGTGTACCACCAAAATCAGAACAATGAGTTTGCCCCCTATCTGATGTCTGTTGTTGGGAAGCTAGATATGAAGGGCATCGTTCAAGGCAGCCTTGATTTTCTCGCAGTGGTCAGAAACGTAGGGTTCAATGTCTTTCTGGCGATTATTCTGAGTCTGTTTTTCCTGCTTGGCAAAGACAATGTCGTTACGTTTACCGCTCAATTTCGCACGAGCAAATTATCCTGGCTATACAACGAAATCGCCTACTTCAGCCAAAAATTCATCCTGACTTTTGGTAAAGTAATCGAAACACAGCTGTTGATCGCCTTATTCAATACGACCTTTACTGTCATCGGTCTATGGATCATGGGCTTTCCAAATCTTTTGGGACTCGCGATCATGGTCTTCATCCTGGGGCTCATTCCGGTTGCAGGTGTCGCCATTTCCTTGATTCCGCTCAGTGCCATCGCCTTTAGCGTCGGTGGTATCGCAACCGTCGTTTATTTGCTCGTTTTCATCATGTTGATTCATGCGCTTGAGGCATATGTGTTGAATCCTCGCTTGATGGCAACGAAGACTCACTTGCCGATCTTCTATACGTTTGTCGTCCTGATCTTTTCCGAGCATTTCTTTGGAGTATGGGGACTGATTGTCGGAATTCCGTCCTTTGTTTTCTTGCTAGACATCTTAGAAGTGAAGAAAATGGAACAACCCCCTACCAAAAATAGATCCGTCCCAAAAGATGTACGAGATGTACAAGTCAACACGTGACGGATGGACATAGAGAAGGAGCCCCTCGTGAAAAGGGCTCCTTTTTGTCTTTACTTGCCTTCAAACCATTTGATCAAAGCTTGCGTGCCGCTATCTGCCTCGCCATTTGCTGCCAGTTCTTCATAGAGCGATTTGGAGAGCGCGAGTCCTGGTGTCATCAGCCCCATTTCCTCCGCTGCTTCCAATGCAATGCCCATGTCCTTGATAAAATGTTTGACGTAAAAGCCAGGTGCGAAGTTGCCCGCGATCATGCGCGGTGCCAGATTCGACAGCGACCAGCTGCCTGCGGCACCCGCTCCAATGCTCGTCAGTACTTTCTCCGGGTCCAGACCTGCTTTTTTCGCATACGCGATCGCTTCACACACACCGATCATGTTCGTGGCAATACAAATTTGGTTGCACATTTTGGTATGCTGACCTGCACCTGGTCCGCCCTGCAAGACGACGTTTGTCCCCATGATCGTAAACACAGGCTCCATCGCATCAAATACTTCCTGATCGCCACCAACCATGATGGTCAGTCGTGCTTCCCGTGCTCCCACATCTCCACCGGAGACAGGCGCATCCAGAGAATACAGATCGTGCTTTTTGGCTTCCTCATAAATATGTTTCGCCAGCGACGGCTTCGATGTCGTCATATCGATCAAATAAGTGCCTGGCTTCGCATTTGCCACAATTCCGTCTGCGCCGAGATACACTTCCTCGACATCAGATGGGTAGCCGACCATTGTGATGATGACGTTTGCCTCTTTTGCCAGCTCACTGACCTGTTCCTTCCAGATCGCACCGGCTGCCAGCAAATCTGCCGCTTTTTCCTTTGTACGCGTGTACACCAGCACTGTATATCCTGCTTGCAGAAAATGGTTTGCCATGCTTTTCCCCATGACACCCGTTCCTACAAATCCAATGATTCTTTCACTTACAGGCAAAGTCATGTGACCCACTCCTTCGTTTCTCTCTTTCCTACTTATCTCGACAATTGTACTTCTCGAATCTATCCGAATATTCCTGCTACGCGTCTTCTGTGTTTAAATGAAAAAAAGGACATATGTCCTTTTTTTTCGCGCGCAAATACCTTTTACTAAAGAGGGTATAGCCTGCAAGCAAACTAGCAGGAGGCTTGATAGATGAAAGAACTTCACGACCGCACCCTTTTGCATTCGCTGGTGCAAAATAGTCCCTTGCCCGATATTTTTGATGCCATTACCCTTCATGAAATGCGCCTGTATCAGGCTGAGAAGGGTGATATCCTCTGTTCGAAGGGCGATCAGCTTCATCACATGTACTTCATTCTGAAGGGAAAAATCAAAATTTTCACGACGCTCCCTAACGGAAAATCTTTGTTGCTGCGCTTTAACAATCCACTGGCGATTATCGGAGACGTCGAGTATGTCACACAATGCGAGGTCCGCAATACGGTTGAGTTTGTCCATCGCAGTCTCGTGGTCAGTCTCCCTTTCAAAGTTTTGCAGGAAAACTACCAGAGTCACCCGCCTTTTTTGCAATTCATTCTACATAAAATCAGTCACAAGCTGCAAACATCATCGAACTCAACCAGCCTGAACCTGTTGTATCCCGTTGAAAATCGCTTTGCCAGCTATTTGCTCTCCACGTTGTCCAGCGACACAGGGTCGACTGCTTCCGAGGAGCTAAAGACGGCGAAGCTGACAGAAGTTGCCGAGCTGTTGGGTACCAGCTACCGACATTTGAATCGGGTTATCCGCAATCTTTGCGCCGCATCCGTGATTGCACGCAAAAAAGGCGCACTGATTATCAAGGATCGAGAAAAAGTCAGTGAGCTTGCGAGCGGAAACATCTATGAGTAATCAACCATATAGGAGGTCATATTGTGCAAGGCATTCTTTTTTCGTTACTCGCTGGCGTTTTTATTTGTCTGCAAAGCGTGTTCAATGCGCAAGCCAGTACAAAGCTCGGACTGTGGCAAACCAATGCGATTGTTCACGCCTTAGGCTTTCTTGTATCGTTCGCGATCTTTCTCTACGTTCGCGATGGCGATTGGAAAAGCATCGGGGAAGTCAACAAGGTGTATTTGCTTGGAGGCGTTTTCGGGGCGCTCATCGTTTTTAGTGTGATGAAAGGCATTACGACCATCGGCCCTGCCTACGCCGTATCGATTCTACTCATCTCCCAATTACTCGTCGCTCTTCTCATTGATTCTCTCGGCCTGTTCGGCTTGCAAAAGGTTCCGATCACATTGAACAAAATCATCGGAATCGTCATCATGATCGCAGGCGTAATGGTTTTCAAATTCAAATAAAGGAGGAGGGTTATCGCCCTCCCCTACAGAATCAATTGCTCCGGATTCAGCCCCAGCAGCGCCTCATGCACAAACCTTCCATCTTTTCGAATCAGTGCATCGTCAAACCAGATTTCGCCGCCACCGTATTCCGGACGCTGAATGCAGATCAGGTCCCAATGAATCGCGCTGCGGTTGCCGTTATCCGCCTGATCATAGGCACGACCCGGTGTGAGATGGAAGCTGCCGGCGATTTTTTCATCAAACAAAGTATCGCCCATCGGGTACAAAATGTACGGGTTAAACGCAATGGCGAATTCACCGATGTAGCGTGCACCTTCATCCGTGTCCAATATTTCCGTTAGCTTGTCCGTATGGTTAGCGTACGCCTCGACAATCTTTCCTTCCCGAAAAGTAAACCGGATGTTTTCAAATGTCGTACCTTTGAAATTGCTGGGCGTATTGTAGCTGATCGTCCCGTGAATCGAATCACGCACGGGAGAGGTATACACTTCGCCATCGGGTATGTTGCGTTTGCCTACCGCTGTCCGCGTCCCAATCCCTTTGATTGAAAACGCCAAGTCTGTCCCCGGTCCCACGATGCGCACCTTGTCCGTTTTGTCCATGAGGTCGTACAACGGCTGGCACGCCTCAGCCATTTTCTGATAATCGAGCGAACATACGTTGAAATAAAAATCTTCAAACGCTTCTGTCGTCATGTTGGCCTTTTGGGCAAGGGCTGAGGTCGGGTAATTAATGCGCAGTCCCGTAATTTGATTGTCGACATAATGAAAAATGGAATCATACGCTTCTGCGTACAGGCGGTACTTCTCCTGCGGAACATCCTTCATCTCACTGTCATTCGTCTCGCCATGAATTCCGATATAGCCTTGTATGCCAAACCACATGTCCTTTTCCAACTGAACGGTCTGGGCAAGCTGCTCTTCCGTTAGCCCTTTCAGCCATTCCCGCTGGATCTTTGGCCGTACAAAGCGCAGGTGGGGATACGCTCCCTTCGCATACAGCCGCTTCACCAATTCTATTGCCAGCGGTTCTCCTTCATCCACGACCATGATCATAATATGCTGTTTGGCTTGCACATCTAGGCTGTACGAAATTAAGTTGTCTGCTATTTTTCCTAGTCTTTCATCTCTCATCGCGCACGCATCCTTTCCGGATTTTGATTACTCTTCCAGCATAACGCGCGTTTGTCAGAGGAATATCATCGGAAAAATCGTGAGAGCCACCCAAAGTTAGGGCTCACGTAAAAAAGCCGAACTGAGTTGCGAGCATAATGGCATGTGTCCGGTTTTTGGCACCGAGCTTGCTGAACAATTGGTTGTTGTATCCTTTGACAGTACCAATCGATATTTGATAATGCAGTGCGATCTCCTGATTCGTATACCCGGCTTTGATCATGTGAAGCATCTCCCGCTCTCGTTTGGTCAAAGGCTCAATCAGTCCTTTTGGCGACAACAAAGCTTTGCTGTTTTCTCCCTGCATGCTCCTCCTGCGCAAATGCGCCTTCACCCGTGATATCAACAGATTGGGATCAAAGGGCTTGGTCACATAATCATCACCACCAAGATCCAGGCCAGCAATCATATCCTCCGTGTCATTTTTGCAGCTCAAAAACAAGACAGGCACATGAATTCCACTCTGCCTCCATATTTGACAAAGTTCTAGACCCGATCCATCCGGCAGCAAAATATCAAGAAGGACCATATCCGGCTGTTCAATCAGCATCACGGCCTGCGCTTGTCTCGTATCCTCTGCCTCTCGCACCTGAAAACCACTAGCCTGCAAATAGAGCCTGACCAATTCACGAATGCTCTCATCATCTTCTACCAACAGGACTACCTCGTTGCTCATCTCACCTTCTCTCCTCCCTCTTCACTCTCTTCCTTCCAGTGGACTGGAAGCGAAAACCAGAAGAGACTTCCCTCTCCCGCTTTACTCTGTACACCGATTTTCCCGTGATGATTTTCGATAATTTCTTTGGAGATGGCCAGACCTAGCCCCACTCCTGCCGTCCGCAGCTTTCTAGATTCGCTCCCCCGGTAAAATCGATCAAACACAAAAGGAAGCGCCTCTTGCTGTATTCCGGCCCCTGTGTCTATTACCTTGATCGTTGCCTCGCCTGTCCCATCCAGAGCAAGCTCCCACTCCACCTGTAGCTTGATGACCCCGCCTGGTGCCGTATACGCTTGCGCATTTACAAGCAAATTGCTCATGACCTGCTCCAGGCGAATCGGATCAGCCACCAGCAAAAGCTTGCACTCCGCATCTGGATCCTCCTGTGCTTCCCACATAAATTGCAGCTGTTTCTCCTGCATATCGAGTAAATGCTTCTCGTACAAGCCACGGAAAAATCCAACTAGTGACAATGGCTGAAAATGAAAGCGAAGCTGCCGCGACTCCATCTTGGACAACTCAAACAAATCCGTGATGATTCGATGCAAATAGATTGTTTTTTCATAGATGATCCCCAAGTATTTCGGATCATTCGGCTTGACCACACCGTCAATCATCGCCTTGATGAACCCTTGAATCGACGTGAGCGGCGTCCCCAGTTCATGCGAAATATTGGAGAGCAGCATGCGCCGTGACTCCTCCATCCTTTGTAGCTCCTGATTCTTGTCCGCGAGTGCCTGTGTCCGTTGCAGTACTTTTTGCTCCAACCATTCATTTGTCTGCGCGAGCTCTTCGGAAAGCTGCTCGACATGGGCAAAGGAGCGGGCGAATACCATGGACAAATTCATCATTTGGGTGAGTAAAAAAACGAGCAAGCCGAACGGAATTGCATTTTCAAACGGAGACAGATGTGCGTAAAACAACACTTCATTGACGACTGCGGTAAAAAATACGAGGAGACCGATTCCATTTAAGACAGAGCCTGGCTGTTTTTGAACGATGGCCCGTCCATAAACGAAGAGCATGTAGCCATAGTTAAGCAACAAATACGCTTCTCCTACATAAATCCATTCTGTATAGATTCTAGCAGGGGTAAAAAGCACGAAGAGAATAAAGAGAAGCCCTGTCCAGACGCAAGCTCTCTGAATGAAACGATTAAATAATGCCCGATACTGCGAATGGACAAAATAAGCGAGCATGATCAGCGTGAGAAGAGAAGATATGTACTCCAGCTTGACCACCATTTCCCATGGGATCTGCGGAAACAAGCTAACAGCCATCGTCTCTCCCAAAAATAAGATGCGGACCGCGACCGCAATACTGACTCCACAGAAATAGAGAGTCGAACTCTCTCTTTTGCGTGTCATATACAAACCGAAATGATAGATGCCCATGACTAACAAGGATGCCGCAATCATGCCTGCGTAGATAATGTTGGCTTCACGCTTCCGCATAATTTGCTCAGCATGCCCCAGCTCAATGGCTTCCCACAGGCCACCTTTTCGCTGGACAAAATTAGAGACGTGAATAACAAGCTCCACTTGTGGTTGATCTGGTTGAAACACGACGACCTTGGGATAATTTTTGGGGGTCATACTCGCTAAATCCTCACCGACTACACCATTTTCGGCCACAGCCTTGCCGTTTATCCACAGTTTGTAGGCCGTTGCGACGCTGGGCATATAGAGTGCGAAGGGTCTTTCTGACTTTTGCTCATCCAACTGCATGAGCAGTCGATACGTAGCGTATCCCTGATTGGATATATCCGTTCGATTCCCAGCCCCCTGCTCCCAAGATGAAGGTACTTGCATGTACTCTTGTACGGAAGCACGAGATTCAAAATGACCTGGGGCGAGGAGCTGCCGCCAGTAAAAACTCCATTCCCCATCCAGCCAAATCGTGTCGCCGTCTTCCCAATCCACGCCACGCAAATCTATCACGCCTTGTTTGGCCTGTGGTGATTGTTCCACGGCATTAGCGAATGGCGTCACGGCGAGCATCCCGATCACCATGATAACGACAAGATTGCATAGACTTACAAACCACTTGCTCATGGAGGCACTCATCCTATTTGAAATATTCTAACGTTAGCATAGTATGAAATCGATTGAATCAAAACCCCTAAGTTGTTGTCCTCCTGGCTGTAGTGGTCGGGAGAAGCCCTGCCACATGTTTTGCACGTTTGTACAAAGAAGTTTTTGAGAGCATTGCATTGCACTGTATTCACCTTCTACGATTTGCTTTCAAACAAGAACGAGCAGCTGCGTAGAAGAAGCGAATTTCCAGTCCAAGCGCCTCTGGAGCCCACCCTAGCGTAGGAAAAAATGGCGGGGAATTTCAGCTTCACTTATGGACTACCTCCTCGAGACTTCTGCGTTTGAAGCGCTCCCGCCATTTTTTCCGAAGCGGACAGTCATACCCCCTTGCGGGGCGTAGGCCGAAGCGTAGACTGGAAATTCGCTTCTTCCCCCACTTCAGTCCCTTTTCATGCAAAAAAAGCGACGCAAGGAAACTTCTCTGCACCGCTTCTCCATGATTTACTTCCCTAACCGCTTGTGCTGGACATCTTCCACACGCTGACTGATTCGTGCGAGTACAAAGGCAATGATAACCGAGAATATCACAATGCCGTAAAATCCGGCTCCGATCCCTATGCCAATCCCTCCAGCGAAAAAGATCATGGCCGCGGAGGTCAGTCCTTTTACTTTCAAACCGTCCTTCAAGATGACACCTGCTCCCAAAAAGCCAAGACCTGTGACAATCTGTGCAGCCAAGCGCATCGGGTCCATCATCGTTCCGTTGCCAGGCGCGCTGTATAGCTTTGTGCTGTAAATAGAAACGAGTGTGATGAGCGTGCAGGCTACGGATACGTACATGTACGTTTTCAGCCCAGCAGGCTTGTTTCTGTGCGAGCGATCCCACCCGATGAACAAACCGAGAATCGCGCTCACCACAACCCGCACATACATTTCCAAGTCATACTGCACATACAACCATTGTAGAGTCTCCATCCTCGTCACCTTCTTATAGCGATAGAGACATGATATGTGCAGATTCGAAAAATAGACCGGCCTTTTCTAAAGCTTACTTCCTTTCAATCTTCACTTCTGGCCCGACAAAGACTTCAAACAACCTTTCCCAAGGAAGCTTAATCTCCATATCCGTTACGTCGACGATTTCGCCTTCAAACGTATTCTTGCCTCTCTTTCCAATAACCAGCGATTGATTGGCAAAATAGTTTTCGTACCATTCTTCCGCATGTGGAGTCAGTGCATCCCTCACAAAATCATTGACTTCGTCGTAGTCATCTCCGAGATTCCACTCATTTCCCTTTAACTCTTTTACGAGGTCACGTGCTCCTGCCATCACTTCATTTCGGTAATGATGGTCATTTACAAACGATGACAAGAGCAGATTGATATGGGTTTCTGCTGCATCTACCGTTAAGGGCACACCGAACTGATTTCCTTTTTCCAAAAAGGCTGATCGTTGCAACGCCTGTCCCAACGCGCTTCCCATGTTATTTCCCGCCGTTCCCCATGCCGTGTAGGCGAAAAGTTCCGGCAGCTTTACTTCTTCTTGTAGTCGCTCGATCAGCTCAGGGTCAGCTTTATTTGTAATCGTAACGTCTGTAATTGCGACCTGCTTTCCTTCCTCCAGAAGATCATTGATATCTTCGACGAACTCATCCAGGTCTTCGCGTCTCTCTGCGTTGCTCTGGCCTTTTTTCTTCGGTGAATGGATCATTAATACGATATCTGCATCGTCTTCATCCCGAACGGGCTTGCCGCCTGCTGCGATAATATGCTTCTCGACATTTACATCAAAGGTCGTGTCTTCAAACGGCGCTGTCCACTCACTGCCGTCTATACCCGAATACTCGACTGCTACTTTTGGATGGATGCGCATTTCGTTCAAGGAGAATCGGCTCAACAAGACGGTTCCTACTTCGTCCGCTCCAGGGAAAATCGCTACACGATCCTCTACATCCAGCTCCTTTGCTTTTTTGACCAAGGTCTCCCGTTCTGCCCGGTGAAGACCATGAGGAGCAGCGTCATCCTGAGCCAGCACTAAATAATCAATGGTCCCATCTTCCACCCAGTCGATCAACAAGGAGTTAATCTTGTGGTTACGCTCGCGGGCATTCAAGTAATCTTCCAGCACAGACTCGGGAATCTCCCTTTCCAACTGATCGAGCCGATCCTTTTTTTCTGTCATGCCGAGATTGTGCACTTCATCGTATAAAATAGCCCATTCTCTGATTTGCTCATAGTACTTCAATGTTTCGGGATCAGTTGCCGTTACCGCCAAGCGTTGAATCGTATCGAAGACGTAGATCGGCTTTTTGGAATTTTTGTCTCTCAGTCTCTTAATGGCTTCGATATTTGATAAGGCATCTTCATAGGACTGTTGATCGGTACGGGACGCAACTAGCCCGCCATATGCCAGCATGCTGACAGAGATAACCGAGCCGTCCAC
Organism: Brevibacillus sp. FIR094; assembly: GCF_050477165.1. NCBI lineage: Bacteria > Bacillati > Bacillota > Bacilli > Caryophanales > Paenibacillaceae > Brevibacillus > Brevibacillus sp. FIR094. The sequence continues at coordinate 44,014 of NZ_JBEAES010000009.1, forward strand.
TTTGCTTGCTTGTTTGATCAGCCAATCGCCAATTTCTTCCCCATCGCCCGGGGTCATAAAGTGACCGAGCATGTCTTCATCCGGCATAATCGTCTCCACCCCGCCTGCCCGTGCTGACATTTGCGGAAAATACGTATTGACCGGACGATCATCGAGGGGGACAAGGGCGACTTTGGCAATTGGCTTTGGTGATGCTTTTTTCGCTGCAACTGTACTCGTCTGCGTAAATGGAACCATGCCTGTTACTAGTGCTGCCATAGCCAGTGTTGAAATGACAACGCGCAACTTTTTCATAGATCCAATCTCCTTTCAAAATGAAAAGGTTTAATCGAGAACGGCATTCGCTAGACGCAATTGTTCCTGTAATTTTGCCACGTGAATCAATCGCGGAATGGTCATGTCATGAAATGCGATGGCCGCTGCTGTACCTGCTGCTTGCCCTGTAGCCATACAGCTCGGGGTAAGCCTGGTCGTAGCCAGCGCCTCATGTGTCGTAGAGATACAACGCCCCGCCGCAAGCAGGTTGTCGATGGACGGAGGGATCAGGCAACGATACGGAATGTCATAAGCGCCCTCTCCTTCAATATCTGCTGCCACTACGCCTTTACCAGAAGGATCGTGAATGTCAACCGGATAGCCGCTTCGTGCGATGACATCCGGAAAACGTCTACCCGCGACTACGTCTTCGATCGTCAAGCTGTACTCTCCGACGATTCTGCGTGTCTCGCGGATTCCAATTTGCGTTCCGACTGCGGAGATAGATGCTTTCGCGAAGCCCGGGACTTTGTTTTTTAAAAATTCAGACATCAATAACACTTGACGTCTCCCTTCTTCCTCCGCTTCCGTCAAGTCCTCGACATCTGTTCCATCCAGCCCCTGTACCCGCGTGCAATTGATCAGGACTTCATCACTCTCGGGCCCTGTGAAAAACAGAACTTGATCCCGATTAATCGGAACACCTGACATCTTCCAATGCGTATAAAAGCCTTGGACACCTGTCAGTGGAATGGACGGCAACTGTGCAAACGGCGTCTTGTGATAAAACTCCTCCGGATGATCAAGCATGTACTGCTTGACCTGCTCCAGATCGACGCCGCGCATGCGAAACTTCATGGTCATCGGCTGTGTCAGACCATCTACATCCCGCCCTTTGCTCGTCGGCGCTCCCGCTAAATAGGCGATATCTGCATCTCCTGTCGCGTCGACGAACACCTTGGCCTTAATCTCATACTTGCCCGATTTGCTGGTGAGTGTAACCGAAGTAATCTCTGTCCCCTCTACCTTCACCTGATCGACAAAGCTGTGGACAAACAGCTTGACGCCCGCTTCCTTGAGCATTTCCACAGCGACCAGCTTGTAAATTTCCGGATGATATGGCGTGACTGTGCTCACGAATCCCACCGTATCCTGCAAATGTCCAGGCGATCCCCCCTTTTCTCGCAAGCGGTCGACGATTTCCTGCGCAATTCCTTTGATGACTTGCTCGCCTTTCTCTGTATGAAACGTCATCCACGGATAAACGAGCGCAATCGTCGACATCCCTCCGAGAAAGCCGTAACGCTCGATCAGGATCGTTTTGGCTCCCAATCGTCCGCTGGCGAGTGCGGCACTGATTCCTGCCGGTCCCCCGCCTACCACGACCACATCTGCTTCTACTACACGATCCATCTGCACTCACTCCTTGTTGAACTTATTTTCAATCCATGTTCAAAATGTCGACTTTTCAGCACCGAGAAAATGGCGAGAACCTGAAGAAGCAGGAGCGGAGTGTAGAAGACCTACACGAGCACCGAACTTCGAAGGTGAACGTCATTTTCGATGCCGAGAAGCTTCCAGAATTACTTCGTGATCAAAAGTCGATATTTTGAACTTCCTTTAATCTTTTAGACCCGTCATCGATACACCCTCGATAAACTGCTTTTGGGCGAAAAAGAACACGATCAAAAGCGGCAAGGTCGCCATGACGGACGCACTCATCAGATGATGCCAAGCTGTCCCTACTTCATCGGTAAACAAGGACAAAGCGAGCGGCAGCGTCATCAGCTCTCTGTCGTTGATGAAAATGAGTGGATCGTAAAACTCGTTCCAGCTCGTCAAAAACGTAAAAATCGTCAGCGTCGCGATAGCTGGCTTCGCCAGTGGCAGCATGATGCTCCAGTAAATCCGCCAACGCGAGCAGCCATCAATCATCGCCGCCTCCTCCAGTTCTTTCGGAATCCCGAGGAAAAACTGGCGCATGACGAACACACCAAAAATTCCGCCTGCTCCAAAAATGGGAAGCACGATCAGCGGCACATGCGTATTGATAAACCCTAGCATGCGCATGAACAAAAACATCGGAATCGACGTCACTTCATGCGGAATCATCATCGTCGACAGTAGCACTAGAAAGACAATATTGCGTCCGCGAAACGGAATTCGGGCAAACGCATAACCCGCAATCGAGGCGAATAATACCGTTCCAACCGTGACCAGAATCGCAATGTACAGGCTGTTCCAATAGAACAGATGAAACGGCGTATTCGCCAAAACCTCCGTGTAGTTCTCCAAGCGGATTGATGAAGGGATAAACTCTGGCGGAAAGACGAATATTTTGGCCGGCTCTTTTAACGATGTAGAAAGCATCCACAAAAAAGGCACCAGCATCAGTAGGGAGATCGCTCCTAACGCTACATAGTGACCGCCAATCCCCAATAACTTGCCTGCTTGTATTCCGTGGCGATTACTCTTCATGGAACACCCACCTTTTTCTAAACTGCCACTGCAAGAGTGTAAAGACTAAAATGATAAAGAACAGCACAAAGGCAAGTGCAGACGCATAGCCGAATTCAAAGTTTTTGAAGGCACGCTCCCATATGTAATAGACGAGCACCTTTGTACTGTTATCCGGCCCCCCCTGAGTCATGACGTAAATCTGCCCAAACACCTTGAGCGAGCCGATGATCGTCAACAACGTAGTTAAAAAAACCGTCGGGCTAATCATCGGGATCGTAATCTGAAACAATTGACGCGTCCGACTGGCCCCATCAATACGTGCCGCCTCATATAAGTGAACAGGCACCTGCTGTAAGGCAGCGATGAACAGAACCATGTTCAAGCCCACATTTTTCAGGACACTCGTCACGATCACCACTGGCATCGCCAGCTTTGGATTGTAAAGCCATGAGGGGCCTGTAATCCCGAACATCTGCAAGATTTGATTGATAAACCCTGTGTCTGTCGCAAACAAATACTTCCACACAATCGCCCAGACAATCAGCGATGTCATGACCGGCACAAAAATAGCTGTGCGGAAAATCCCGATCCCCGGGAGCTTGCGCACGAGCAGTAAGGCCAACCCCAAAGCCAACACGATGTTCAGGGGGACGAGACCAGCCGAGAACGCAAATGTATTGCCCACGACTGTCCAAAATTCGGCATCCTGAAGGATCGCTCTGTAATTTTCCAAACCAATAAATTCGGCTTCCCCCAGTAACGGCCAATCCGTAAAGCTCATGTACAGCGCGAGCAAAAGCGGACCTAGCAACAGCGCCACAAACCCGATGACCATCGGACTTATAAATAGCCATCCTGTCAGATTCGCTTCCCGGCTGAAGGATCTTTTCCTTGTGCCACTTGTTCTCTTGTCAGGAGAGAGCGGGACATTCAACTTGCTCTCCATACGATCCCTCCTTAGTTGTCAATCGCATTCCGCAATGCATGGATGGAACGGCGAATTTCATCCTCGTTCCTCCCGATCGCCATCGCTCCAGCTAACAGGACACGAACTCCCGTTTCCCGCAGAGCTTTCATATCCTCCGCCACAATTTTTCGCTGTGTCGGGACGATGATGGGGATGCCTGCCTTCTCTACGATGTACCGATAGGTGAGCAGGTCGGCAAATGTAAGCCTCGTGCCATACTCACTCCCCGGAATAATCGAAGCCTCCAATGCGGTCATGGGAAAATGCTTCACGGCATCCAATCGGTTCAAATCAAACTGATCATCGATGGCAAACGTACTCGCCACCCCTTCATTTTTTAATAGGGACGCTGGCAAATGATGACCATAGATGGAGAGAAAATCGATTCCCAGCGAATCGAACTGTTTGATTTCCTCGGGATTGAGCTCCTCCATGGACCCGCCCGGAACAATGCCAATCGGCCCTGCGAACTGGCGGCGTATCGTTTGGAGAAAGTCCGTATATTCAGCCAGAGGACCGAACCGGTTGCCACTGGCACGATGGTACACGTTGATGTGCATCTTCAAGCCATCTGCGCCTTCCTCCATGGCAGCTCTGGCTAAGCTCTCGTCGTTTTGCGGGAGACTGACCATGAGCAGAAACGGCTTCTCTTCCAGTGCCTGTCGAAAACGATTCATCGTAACCTCCCTCTCAAATCACAACGGCCTGTATCCCAGACCGTTGTGACGAGCTTACTTTTTCAGGATCGGATTGACTTTCTCTTCCAGCGACTTCACGATATCCGCAGGCTGTGCCGTTTGACCGAATAATTGATCAAAACCAGCCAGTATTGTCGTATCTATTTTTTGCCAGTCCACATGACCTGGTTGCAGGTGTGCCTTAGGCATTTCATCGATAACCGCCTGCTTGATGTGTGCAGGGTCAGGATTGCCTGGAACATTCAAAAACGGATCGGAATTCAGCACGGACAAGCGCGGCGGTACAAAGTAGGTCGAGGTCTCCTGGACACCCTGCTCACTCGCGAGAAACTTGAGGAATAGCTTGGTCTCCTCCAAATGCTTTGTTCCTTTGAAAATCGAATACCCTGCCTGACCGAGCATCGGTGCCGAGCCTTTTGAACCCGCTGGCATGGGAGCAATGTCCCACTTGAAGTCCTTGATCGTCCGCGCCTTCGAAACGTAGCTGTACACATCAAAGAACATGCCAATTTTGCCTGATTCAAAGCTGACCTGCTCCCCCGCCTTCGGATGCGATCCATCGGTAAACATCATCCGTTGGAGCATGCTGAGTGTCTCCACTCCATATTGGTCATTCCACGTAAACTGATTCATTTCTTTGTTGAACGGGCCGCTGCCATTTGACCATGAATAGGAAGACAGGATGATCCACGTTTTCCAATCGCGGAAGAAGTTGACCCCGTAGATTTTGCTCGCCCCAGTTCCGCTCGAGATCGCCTGCGCCGACTTTTCGAATTCCTCCCACGTCCATTTTCCTTCTTTCGCTAGGTCGTTCGGCGATTTCAAGCCTGCCTTGTCAAACAAGTCTTTGTTGTAAAACATCACGGTAGGCGGGGTAGAAAACGGCAGTCCGTACAATTTGTCATCTTTTTGGAACAGCTCAAGCGTCGACGGAATAAAGTCGTCCAGCTTAAAAGCAGCGTCGTTCTTTACATCCGAGACATCTTCCAATATCCCATTCTCCATAAACTGCGGCACCATTCGCTCAGACACCCAACCGATGTCAGGCAGCTCCTGACCAGCAGCCAGCACCGTCACCTTTTGCTGGTAATCGGGGAATGGCACAGATTCCAGCTTCACTTTGATGGTCGGGTTTTGTTGCGTAAATTTTTCAGAGAGCTTCGTATACAGGTCCTGGTGGGCTTGGTTGCCCCATGTCAAAAACGTAAGCTCGACTGCTTCTTTCTTGCCTGTTGCGGAGTCACCGGGAGTCGTCGAGGTGTTGCTGCACCCAAATGTAAACGCTGTCAAAGCAGTAGACAATGCCAACAGGATTGCCTTTTTCATGGCGTACCTCCTTATCTGTTTTCCCTGTCATCAGTATAAAATTGAGTGAATAGTAAGATAAATCACGCGGAATTTAGATTTGGTATGAGATTTAAAGATCTTTACTTCCGACGAGATCCCGGTAGCTCCCGGGCGTCATCCCGACTTCCTTTTTAAAAACCAGCATGAAATGCTTCGCGCTCAGATACCCTACTAAGCGGGCGATATCATACACCTTCAGGCTCGTCTCGTGTAACAGCTGCTTGGCGCGATTCATCCTCACCTGCGTGATGTAGTCAGAGACATTTTCCCCCGTCTCGATCTTGAACAATTGACTCAAATAGATCGGATTCAAATGAACAGACTCCGCCAGTGTCTGGAGTCTCAGATCACCGTCCAAATGATCGTGAATAAATGCTTTTACCTTGCGAATGATTTGTCTTTCTTCTCGATGGCTGCCGTCGACGCTGTTTACTTCTTCCCTGACTTTCTTTTTGCGATCCAACGCTTGTCTGATTTTTGTGAGCGTGCTCACCATCTCTAATCGATCAATGGGCTTCAAGAGATAATCGGAGACTTTGTACTTCAACGCTTTCTGTGCGTAGTGAAAATCACCATAGCCACTAATAATCACGATGGGCAGCTCTTCGTACATCTCCCGAATTTTCCCGATTAGCGCCAAGCCGTCGACTTCCCGCATGCGGATATCCGTCACAATTAAATCAGGCATTTCCGTGCGCAGAAAATGCAGGGCATCCTTTCCATTTTCCGCTTCTGCCATGACGGCAAAACCAGATGTTCCTTTTTCAATTAACATTTTCAAGCCTTCCCGAATCATTCGTTCATCTTCCACCAGCAATACTTTGTACATAGCGTGATTCTCCCTTCTGAAAATCGAGCGGAATCTTCATCGTAATTTCCGTGCCTTGATCCGGACTGCTCACAATCGTCAGCCCGTACTCATCCCCGAACAATAAGGTCAGCCGCTGGGAAATGTTTCGCAATGCCGTCCCATTGTGTGCGTTTCCTGTCATCTCATGCTGCTGCATAGGCGTACGCAGACTTGTAAGTAGATGACGTAATGATTGCTCAGACATTCCCTTGCCATTATCCCTCACGCTGATTTGCATCACACCCTCCTGACAATGCGCCGTGAGCCATATCGTCCCTCCCAGTTCTTGATGCTCAATCCCGTGTGCAATTGCATTTTCAAGCAATGGCTGTAACAGCAGCTTCGGGATACGCTGATCCGACAAGCTCTCTTCCACGTCCATATACACATGGAGGCGCTCTCCCAGACGAATCTTTTGGATACGGACGTAGGATTCTAACGATACGAGTTCTTGCGTCAGCGAAACGTGCCCATCCTCTCGAGCGACCGTATAGCGCATGAGTTTTCCGAGCGAAGAAACCATGTCGGACACATCGTAATTACCTGAGCGAATCGCCATCATATTGATCGACTCGAGTGTGTTGTAAATAAAATGCGGATTGATCTGGCTCTGCAAGGCCGCTAGCTCCGCCTCCCGCTCACGCAAGCTACTGAGATAGACCTCATTGACAAGGCGGTTGATTTCCTCGACCATCTGATTAAATTGCTCGCTCAGCTTCCCGATCTCGTCTTGGGAATCGACTGGAACTCGTTCATGGAAGTTACCTCGCTTTACTTGCAGCATTTTTTCTTTCAATTGAACGAGCGGCTTGCTGAGCGAATAGGAAAAATAAATCGCGAGTCCGCCAGCGACGAGTAAAAATAGCGCCGCAATCAGCATCGTAAAACTGCGCAAGCTATTGGATTCTGCGAGCAGGACGTCGAGCGGAATTAAACTAATCACCACAAGCCCCGTCTCTCTCGACTGATGGTCCACGAAGAGATATCGCTGTCCCTGAATCATCATCTGATTCGTATCCCCGCGATTGATCCCGTCAGTTTCTTGCAGCAAAGTACGATAACCCGGTGAGCCTTCGCTGTCCCTCTTTTCATAAAACAGCTCGTTTCCCTCATTGACGATGATCAAGCTCCCATCCTTGGTAAAAGGCATATCGGACAAGATCTGGTCAAACATGTCCATTTTCATGTCGATTTTAATGATTCCGAGCGGTACTTTCGTATACGGCTCTCGCAATAACCGAGCCACTGACACATAGTGCTCACCAGAGGCATCCAAATAATAGCCGGGCCGATGCTGTGGAATAATGACGGCTGCCCCCTGTTCCTTGATCACGCGCGAATACCATCCCTCTTCTGCCAAATCTCCCTTGCTCTTCATGACGGAAGGGTCCAGATTGGAAAAAATCATGCCATTCCCCGCGATGATTTGAATGCCTTTTACTTCCGGTCGGCTATAGGAAAGACTGGATATATACAGCGTCATCTTCTCCCTTTTTTCCATGGAGAGAAAAGAAGTAGCCGACGTATTTGTCTGAATTTCTTTTAAAATGGACAGGACTTCTGGATCGTAGAGCGGCATGAGTGATAAACGCTTCATCTCTCTTATATTGCGCTCCAGGTTGCGATTGATCTGACCCACAATCTGCCCTGTGTATTCAGCCGTCCTCCATTCCGTTGAAGCCGAAAACTTGTTGTACGTGATGATTCCTTGCAAGCTTAACGGGATTGCGATCAAGCAGAGAAAAAGCGTGAGAATCTTTGCCCGCAGTGTTCCTTGCAAAAAAACCGTCGAGACTTTCCTTTTCATGATGGCCCCTTTCCCCTTGTTTGAATAATCAGCATTTTGTTCATCAAAAAATCCGTCAGGTCAAAATCCTGACGGTCTACTCCTCAGTCTATGTCGATGCCCATGTAAAGACAATCGTAGAATGTATCCTCAATCATAAACTCTCTCGTCAACGTACCAAATTCCTTGAAGCCTAGTTTTTTGTACAAACGAATAGCAGAATCGTTGTCTGAACGGACTTTCAGATTGATTTTTCGTATCACCTTTGATTGCTTGGCCCATTCCAGCAGGGATTCCAGTAGCAGTCTCCCAACCCCTGATCCCCAGAACTCTTTCAAGACGCTTATCCCAAATTCGCCTACATGCTGCGTTCTTGATCGGGTCCCTCCACGAAAAGTCAGGTTCCCCACAACCCTCCCGTCCACCTCTGCAATCAAACACAGTTGATTATGAGCTTCTAGAAATCTTTTGATGTTTTCTTTTTGCTCATCAGGGGTTACTGTCCATTCTTGAGAGCCAAATGACAAATTGTCCGTCTCTCCTGATACCCGATGTATGAACGCAACTAAGGCTTCAGCATCTGCCAGCTCCGCTAATCGGATGATGACATTTTGACCAGACTTCAGCTTGGATACCTTCATAAGAACCTCCCAGCATTGGAAACTTTTCATACTATTAAAACAAAAAAACGGACGCCTGTTAACCGCCCGCTTGTAGCTTGTACAACTATTCCAATGTTTTAAAGTAAAGGACGGTATCATGCAAGCTGCCATCAGCCGATCGGGAAAACCCCGGGATGCGTCCTGCTTCTTGATAGCCCATCGACTGATACAACTGGTTGGACAGGTCGCCTGCTCGTGTATCCAAAACGAGGAGGCTGCGGTTTTCAGCAAGGGCTCTGGCCTCTGCCAGCAGCATCAGTCCACGTCCAATCCCTTGACGCTGCGCAGTAGGATGAACCATCAGCTTGGCGATTTCTGCTCGATGCAATCCATTTGGACGACTCACCAGATGCAACTGGATGGTTCCGACGATGACATCTTCCTGTACAGCTACCCAAATTTTCACATGTTCATGGGGAAACGAAGTCCAATAGGCATGTGCTTCTTCCAGTTGCATAGGCGGTAAAAAGCCAAGGGAAGCCCCATCCTCTACGACATCGATTAGCAATTGGGACAGCTGACGCCGTTCTTCCTCTGAAAACTCGATTCCTTCCCGATAACAAAGCGCTGACTTCATAAGAACCCCTCCGTATCAAGGTCGATAGCCGTACATACTGAAAACAAACAGCAAGCATAGATAGATAATCACTGCGGGTACAATGGTTAGAGCAATGATAAACCGTTTCTTCACACTGTCGGTATTTCGAAACAGCCAAAAGTAGATAAACAGCAGGATGAGGAAAAATGGGACAAAATAAAAGCCGAGCATGAATCCCACCCAATCCGAGTTGGTTTCCCAGAACTGCTCCGGCACGGGCACCCGATGATATTCACTATATATCTGTTCTTTACGCGAGACAAATAGGTAAGATAGCACGAGGTAGTAACCGAATATAACGAATTTTAGCCAAGCCCTGATCTGCTTCGCGGCGAGTGTTATGGAAAAAATGATTCCTAGGATAAACCATAATGCGATGTATTCCATGTGGATCCCTCCTACGAAGGATTATAGGGATCGGAACTACTGGAGATAAGTACCAACTTTTTTTGGTACCTCACCCTCACATGATTACAAGAGTCGACAAAATTTGGAATCCTTCCTATAATAGACTTGTCAAACAACACAGTATGCGAGTATTTTTGCATTAGAAAGCTCACTACCTGTAGGAGATGGTCACGATAACGTACGCTCTTTCGTTTTTCCTGTCGTTTTGTATCGTTATGGTGCTGATTCCGCCTCTGGCTAAATTGGCATTTCGCCTTGATTTTGTGGACAAGCCACGTAAAGACGTGGAAAGAAAAATTCACCGGGAGCCTATCCCATTGACAGCCAGCTACGCTATTTTTGTCGGCTTTGCTGCATCGTTTTTGCTCTTCTCGAAAGAATCGACCGGGCAAACGATTGCTGTTCTGTCAGGCTCACTACTGCTGCTTATTATCGGTACCATTGATGACTGGTACAAAACACAAGGCAAGGATTTTTCCGCCCTGCCTAAGTTGATCGTCCAAGTATCGGCCGCCGTGATTGTCTACTTGTCGGGTATTACTTTTTCCGGCTTTTACAATCCATTGAGTGGCGAATACATATTGCTCCCGGAATGGTTGCAGTTCATCCTGACCATCCTGTGGATTTTCGGAGTAACGACGGTCATCAATTTTTCGGATGGCATGGATGGCTTGGCTGGAGGGCTTTCTGCGATTTCCGCAGGCACACTCTTCGTGGTCGCCTTGGTAAAAGGACAAAGCACATCTGCGATCATGGCGATCAGTCTGATCGGTGTTGCCTTGGCTTATCTGCGATACAACAAGCCACCGGCTAAAATTTTCATGGGAGATGCAGGCGCGACCTTCCTCGGCTTTATCTTGGCGGTTATCGCGTTGGATGGTGCCTTTAAGCAGGCAACGGTTCTCTCCTTGTTCATTCCGATTTTAGCACTTGGTGTGCCGATTTTTGACAATCTGTTTGTAGTGACCAAACGCTTCCTGCAAGGAAAGCCGATCTACCAAGCAGATGCAAGCCAGGTTCATTATCGCCTGCTGCGTTCTGGACTCAATCCAAAACAGGTCGTCACCTTCCTGTGCTTGATCAGTGTTTGCTTTAGTCTGACGTCCATTATCCTGCTCCTGCTCGGAGTATAGGTTATCGGTCACAATGAAAAATGCCGCTCGGGTCTTATCCTTGCGGCATTTTTTTATGAGTGGATTACGCGAAGTCTCTCTTCGCTGTCGTGGTCGTTTGAAACGTCTGGAAGCCTGTCCGTTCGTACAACGCAATCGCAGGTTCATTGTGGGTACCTGTGACGAGATGCGGCCTCAAACCCTTTTCTAGCGTCCGGTTCACAAAAAAACGGACAAGCTCTTTGCCGTAGCCTTTGCCTTGATGCACGGGATCTACGAACACATCGTAGACCTCGCCATGTCCTGTGATGATCAAGGACCCGACGAATACTCCTTCATGCTCGAACAAATAAATGTCCTCTCTCATCTCACCCAACAGCCAGTTTTTCCATGCGTTCATCGTTTTCTCAGGATAATCCGCCAGACGGTATGGCTGAAGATCAATGCCTTTACGCACTTCGTAGTAAGCGTCACTCTGCGATTGGATGTACATATCCATATCGGATTCGGTGAACTTTCGTACATCGAGTGTCGGTTCCGGCCCGATCTCTCCTGTGTATTTCATCAGATGATGTCCCCAGATAGAAGCAAAGCCTCTCTTGGCAAAAAAATCAGCACCCTGTCCGTGGTCTACGCGGTAGGTAGCCATAACTGCCGTCGGCTTCTCCTCGTGCTGTTGCAGTTCCAGCCACAGCTTATCGAACAGCCGAGAGCCGATTCCTCGCTTTCGATGGTCTGGTCGTGTATAGACGTATATTTCTGCTGTTCCGTCTTCGCCGGAGGAGTTCAAATCATATGTGCCACAGCTGATGATTTGATCGTTTTCCTCCCAGATGTAAACCGTAGCTTTTTCCACGATATCGCCAATCTCTTCGGTCCTCCAAAGCATGCCTTCACCAATCATCGTGACGATTGTCTCTTTGTCATTTGATTGTGCTTGCCGTATCATCTACGCACTCCTCCGTTCTCTCCCGTTAACTCTGCTGGACGGTTGCTGCTTCTGAGGCTTTTTCCAAATTCTTGCGATGTTGCAAGCAAGCCTCGCACCTTCTGCTTTTTCGCCCGAAAGCCGTGTAGTATTTGCTTTTTTTGCAAGATCGGCACGTAATGTACAACGAGCTCGACAAATTGTAATTCTCTTCTGGCGTGTTTTCTTTCAGGTGCACCGTCTTGTTGTATTTGATGAGCAAATGAGCTGTGTGGATGGCATCGACCAAGGCCGAGTGCAGCCTGCCCTCCTGGATGATTCCTGCCGTATCGATCGCTTCTTTCAGACTCATCTGCTTGCGATCAGCCAAAAGCATGCTAATCGGCGGCTGGATGTCATTGTAATTGCGCATCCAGTTGAAGTCCAAACCGAACCGCGCACAATGCTCGATCATCAACCGCTTGTCGTCTTGCCCCCAAGTGCACAGGTAGTATTCAGAATCGGTGCCAATCCACTCCATAAATTCTGCGAATGCCCGGCGAAACGGGATAAAGGTTGGCATGTTCTCTTTATCGAGACCGATGAATTTGCGGGTTCTCTCTGAGATTCGGCGCTCAATGGCTGGAAAGGTGTAGCGCTGAAATGTGTCGACCTCCACACCATTTTTTCCGGGTACGACTTTTGCCGCTCCGATCTCAATAATTTCCGGGATCTTGTCTCTCTGATAAGTCAATGTCGTTTCAAGGTCAAAAACAATGATCTGCAAGCGTAATCACATCCTGTATGTATTGTCTCTATTATGGCTTGGATCGGGCATAGAAAGCAAAACAAAGACAAAAGTGGCTGCCTGATTGGCAACCACTTTTTTAAAATTCTTTTGCTAGAGGGACTACGAATAGGATTTCTACTTTCGTCCCTACTTCTTTTGTGTGGATTCCCTCGTCAACTGACGCAATCCGTAGCTCATCCTCGCTATTTTCCCGTCTTCATCCCGGAGAAACTCAATCCAAGGAATGGAGTCTCTTTTTTGGAAAACGAAACTGTCTTTTTGTACGGGTATCAGTGGATACGAGAGACCATCCACCTCCAGGATTAGCTTGCCTTCGCTTTTGGCTATCGATACGTTTACCCATTCTTGCGATGAGTAGCGACCCTCGTACAGTGACAATTGCTCATCAGCGACCTTGTATGGATCATAGGCATAGACTGGAGCGCCAGCCGGCCTTTCAAAATAACTGTTCAAAAAGCCGAGAACCAACTCTCGGACGCTCACTCCATCGAGATTGACCAGAATCACGCCCGTAATCCCTTGATCTGGAACCGAAAAAATGTGCGAGCTGATTCCCTTTAACGATCCGCCGTGCTCCACCAGCAATCCATCTGGAAAGGCAGGCGAGACCATCAGCCCATAGCCGTATGAGCGGTGCCCGTCCACACGCGCAAAGGGAGTGAGCATCTGCTGGACGCTATCGGCAGACAGAATCGGTGTCGGGTTTCCCACTGCGCCCTGACGAAAGGCATCTAAATAGGCGAGCAGATCGTTCACCGTTGATTTGAGGAATCCTGCTGCTCGCATCGCTGGGGCGTCGTGCCAGATGGATGCTGCAATGACTTGGTTTTCGTCATCGATTTTTTTGTTGGTATACAAAATCGTGACGTCATCCTTGTCAGCCAATTCATCCACGGAGAAAACGGTTCTGTCCATACCCAGTGGCTGCAAAATATGCGTCGCAACGTAGTTTTCATACGTCTGGCTGCTGACCCGTTCAATGATCGCCCCCAAAAGCCCGTACGCATCGTTGTTATAGCTAAAGGCACCTCCTGGCTCTGAGAGCGGCTCCCCTTCGAATCCAGCAATGGCTTCCATGACTTCTTCGTACGTATCCAGGTAAGGCACTGTCTTCAGTTCTTCCTCTGCCTTGGTTCCAATGACAGCAGGATCATTCTCCATGCTCCGTCTCATTGCGCCGTCTAAGTAAGGCATGGGTGCTATTCCAGGCGTATGTGTCATGAAGTGATGAATCGTCATGCGTGCTGTCAGCTCGTGGTCGCCCGCCCGAAGCTCAGGCAAATATTTTACGACCTGATCGTGGACAGACAGCTTGCCTGCCTCCTGCAGCTGCATGATCGCAACGCAGGTAAACGATTTAGTGATGGATGCGATGCCAAAAACGGTGTCGAGGGAAAGTGGCAGTTGCTGTTCTCTGTCACGAAAACCAAATGTCCCCTCGTACAAAAGCTCACCATCACGCGCAACAGCAATAGCTGCGCCCGGAGCATTTACCTCGTCCAGCAGCTGCTGAGCATACGTGTGGAACTTGTCATTCCACGTCGTCATTTTCATCAACTCCCTATCGCTTGCTCATAAATCGCTTTTGCAACACTGGCGATGGTTAGCTCTGCGGATTCTTTGTCAGCCACACCGCGTGATAGTGCCGTGATCGCAATCATGCCTTTTCCTTCGGGCAAATAGATGATGCCAGCATCATTGACGACTGCATTGACGGTTCCTGTCTTATGCGCGACCTTTGTTCCTTCTGGCAGCAAGTACGGCAGACGACTGTTGTAATGCTGACGTCGCATGATGTCTAGCATCAGCTCGCAGGATGCCTCCGTGAGAATTTCTTTTCGCGCAATCATGATAAGCAGGCGGTTTAGCTCGGCTGGAGTGGCTACGTTATTATCACGGGTAGGCATGGATACATCGTGGATCAATTCGTAATTGCCTGACTCTTCCCGGCGCATGAACTCATCGAATCCTGCCTGCGAAGGTGCAGGCTCGTTCATACCCACGCAGTGGTTGAGGAGCTCCCAGCAATTATGCCGCAAATGAATCTGTGAAAGACCGAGCTCATGCATGTGCTCATTCACCTTGTCGATGCCGCCGATCAGCTCGATGATTTGGTCTGTCGCATAGTTATCGCTGACAATCGTCATCAGTGTCGCCAAGTCTTTTACCGTTAAGGCCGCTCCGGCATCCAGCTCTTGCAAAATGCCTGACCCCGGTACGCGATCCTCCCATTTCAGTGTGACACGCTGGTCGAGGCGGATTCGTCCTGCTTCCACCTCGCGCATCAAGGTGACCATGATTGGAATTTTGAATGCACTCGCCAGTTGAAACAACTCTTCATCCAGATGCCCTGCTGACTCTCTCGTTTCCAGATGCACAGCTGCGATTCCAAAAATACCGGGCGCTTCCTTCAGCACGTTTTCTACTACTTGCTGCCATGTCATAAAAATTCCTCCCCCATCGCTCGCAAAACGGCCCACACGCGGATTTTTGTGTCGGCCATTTCTTTTCAGCGCTATTGTTCTTTGTATCCCCACTTGAAGTCGATGTAGCCCAACGGATCTACTGTGATGCCTTTTACCTTTTCATTTTGTACCCATGAATTGACACTGGAGTACACACCTGTGACCGGCATTTCTTCCATCAAAATGCTCTCCGCTTCGACCAGATACTGATTGCGCTTGGCCTCATCTGGCTCAGCATACGCCTTTTTCACCAGCTCTACGTATTTCTCGCTAAACCAGAAGGTAGAGTTATTGGAACTGTACTTCTCCATCATCAGCTCCAGGAAGTTGACGGAGTCGTTGTAATCTCCCGTCCAACCCGTTCGGGAAATCATGTACTTCCCTTGCTCCTGATCGTCAAACATGACCTTCAATTCTTTGTTGATCAGCTTGACGTCCACACCGAGAGCTTGTTTCCATTGAGCCTGCAATGCTTCGGCAATCTTCTTGTTGAGATCGGAGGTATTGTAGAGATAGGTGATTTCAGGTAGCTTAGTGATGCCCATCTCCTTCATTCCCTCTGTCAATAACTGTTTCGCCGTCTCCACATCATTATCCTTGAAATACCCTTCCGGCTTCAGAGAGGCGGAAAGGGGGACGAAGCCCATCAAGGGAGTCTGTCCGGCTTGACCGATGTTTTCTGCGATGTCACTGCGGTTAATCGCGTAGGCAAACGCTTTGCGGATTTTGCTATTCGTAAATGGCGGCTTCTCTGTTTGGAACAAGAGATAGTAGTTGGTGGCACGTTTCATGGTTTGCAGCTTGCCTTCGTCGCGCAACGGTCCAATGGCATCCGCAGGCAGACCGCTAATCGGGCCGCCAGCCCAATCCAGCTCGCCGCTATTGAACAGCTCCAGTTCGGTATTCGTATCCTCTATCATGGAAAACTCGACTTCGTTGAACTTCACGACGTCTTTGTCCCAATAGTGCTCGTTTTTGGCCAGCTCAATCTTGTTTTTATGCTCCCAATTCACCAGCTTGAACGGCCCATTGGTCACGATGGACTCGGGCTTTTTCGCCCAATCGGGATTGGCTTCTACCACCTTTTGATTGACCGGATAGTAGAAGGTCGCAAGTGTCAGAAAGTAAGGAGTAGGATTTTCCAAGGTGACTTGCAGCTTCTTGTCATCGACGACCTTGATGCCGACATCCTCCGCTTTCGCCTTTCCTTCGTAAAAGGCGCGGGCATTTTTTATCGGATAATACTTGTAAGCAGAGCCACTGGCTGTCTTCGGATTGAGCACGCGCATCCAGCCGAAGGCGAAGTCTTGAGCCGTAACCGGGTCGCCATTGCTCCACTTGCTGTCGCGCAATGTAAAGGTGTACACCTTTTTATCCTCAGATACTTGAATGTCGGATGCAACGGAATTGACTGGCTTGCCATCCTTGTCCAAACGAACGAGCCCATCGTACAGCGAACGGATAAAGGCACCGGAAATGACATCGTTGGACATGCCTGAATCAAGTGTTTCAGGCTCGGCTGCATTCATGTGCAAGATCTGCTCTGCCGCAGGCTGCGCAGTTGCCTGCTGTGCTGACGCTGGTTGCTGTTGGTTGTCTGGTGCGGTTTGAGTCGGCGTATTGCCACTGCTACAGCCTGCAAATAGCCCCGTAAGCAAAACGAAGAGACTTGTTATGACAACTGGTCTTTTCATGCTGTACCCCCTTGTTTGAGTCGGATAACCGATTATTGAAAAAATATTCTGCAAATTTTATGCCATTCGCGTTTTCGGTTGTTCTTTTGTTGTTTTTATTCAGTGCTGAATACTTTTACCCGAGTCGGTCCGACAAGTTTCTACCAGTAGTCTCTGTCACGCAAAAAAGAAGTATTCATCCTTGAATACTTCTATTCATTCGCGCATATGGGGCTGTCCTCTCTAGCTTATCGCTGGTTCATACATGGCTACCGCATCACATGACCTTCGGCAAAAAACGATCGGGACGTGCTTTTGCTTCGCCAGCTTCTTTATATTTTTACTCAAGCTGTGACTCACGAAGTTAATAAAGACAAGAACAAGCTCCGTATCAGAAGGAATCGTCGCCTTCACATCGGATTTTTTGCGACCTGATACGTGATAGACATTCTGGAACCCTTTGTTCTGTAACAAGCTCTCGATTTCTGCTACCCGATCTCCTCCTACCACAAGAACGCCTGCCATAGTCCTTCCTCCTCTCTTTTTTTCCACGCCTACTCTTCTATTTTCCGGTGCGCGCTTGTGAAATCTTTGTTTCAGGCTTTTCCGTCGGGAGTCTGTATTTTTCCGTTCGCTCAATCTGAACGACCTGTGAATCGTGAATCACAATATGTATGGAGCCGTATTCCAAACCATCCAGTGCGCGCACGATTTTCTCTAATAAGAGATCGTCTAGGGAAATCTCATTTTTTGACATGGGGATCACCCTCCTGTTTTGATAAAATCAATACATATTATTCCTACCTTTTTACTTTGTTTTATGATCCGATAATACCTCTTGATCCCCATAACTGTAAATGTCAAACAGTTTCGGGAGCAAGAGGCTCTTCTCACCTCATTTTCCTTCGATTGCCGAAAGCTCCCTGCGCAACTAGACAGCTTGGTTGTCTTTGTCCTCGCGGGAGCTTTCGGTCGACCGATCAGCCAATTATTTAAAAACCGATGCATTTACTATGATATGAAAATATTACCATAAGATTCTGCTATCGGTCAATGCCCCGTGCAGTTCTTCGTTCCCCCATTGATTCCCTTTACACCAAATGACAGGCGACAAATCTGTCGGTGCTAACCTCCCGAAAAGCAGGCACTTCCTGTCGGCAAATGTCTTTCACATACGGGCAGCGCGTGTGGAATTTGCACCCTGCTGGAGGATTCGCCGGACTTGGCATGTCTCCCTGCAGGACGATGCGTTCGCGCTTTTTCTTTGGGATCGGGAGCGGCACAGAGGAAAGCAATGCTTTGGTGTACGGATGGAGCGGCTCCAAAAACAATTCATCCCGAGGTGCCAGCTCCAGCAATGACCCCAAATACATGACGCCGATCCTCGTGCACAGATGCTCCACGACGCTCAAATCATGCGAAATAAATAAGTACGTCAACTTCCTTTGCTCCTGCAACTCTGCAAACAAATTGATGATTTGGGCTTGGATCGACACATCCAGAGCAGATACTGGCTCATCCGCGACGATAAAATCAGGGTTCATCATAATCGCCCTTGCGATACCGATCCGTTGACGCTGACCACCCGAGAACTCATGCGGATACCGATCGACATGATACGGCGCCAATCCACATAAAGCCATGACCTCTAAGACTCTTTCTCTGACCTCCGCTTGTGGGAGCAGCCCATGATCAAGCAGCGCTTCCCCCAGTGCTTCTCCGATACGAACGCGTGGATTCAGCGAGCTGTACGGGTCTTGAAAAATATATTGCATCCGTGGGCGCAAAGCTCGGAGCTCTTGGCGATTCAACGCGTGCACATCGATACCTTGGAAGTGGACATCTCCCTCTGTCTTTTCCAAAAGGCGCAGGATAGTGCGACCTGTCGTGCTTTTTCCGCTGCCGGATTCACCAACCAGCCCGAACGTCTCTCCTTTTTGGATAGAAAAGCTAACGTCATCCACCGCTTTTACATGGCCGATTGTTCTGCCTAAAATCCCTCCAGTAATCGGGTAATATTTTTTTAATCGGCGCACTTCCAGCAAATTATTGTCCACGGGTGATCTCCTCCTCATACAGCCAGCACGCGACCTTTCTGCCGTCTCCCCCATCACGTAAAGGCGGCTGCTTCACCCGGCAAATGTCCAAGCACTGATCGCATCGGTCATGAAAATAGCAGGATTCACCGAGTGTCGTCGGATTCGGTACTTGACCAGGGATGGAATACAGCTTGGCTCTGCGTTGATTCAACACAGGCTTGGAGCGAAGCAAGCCTTGTGTATACGGATGCTTCGGCTCCTCGAACAGCTCGACGACAGGAGACACCTCTACCACTTTTCCTGCGTACATCACGACCACATGATCGGCCATCTCCGCTACGACACCCAGATCATGCGTGATAAAAAGAATCGCAGTTTGGGCTTCTTCCTTGATTTTGCGCAGCAGATCGAGAATTTGCGCCTGAATGGTCACATCCAAAGCAGTCGTCGGCTCATCAGCGATCAGCAGGCGGGGATTGCAGGATATGGCGATAGCAATCATAATGCGTTGCAGCATGCCCCCGCTCAATTTATGGGGGTACGATTTGGCGATTTCTTTTGCCCTTGGGATTCCTACTAGCTCGATCAGCTCGATGGCTCGCGCTTGGGCTGCTTTTTTGCTTAGACCTTGATGCTCCACGATCGGCTCCATGATCTGCTCACCGATGGTCAGTACGGGATTGAGTGACGACATCGGTTCCTGAAAAATCATTGCCAGCTCGTTGCCGCGGAGCTTTCGCATCTCTTCTTTGCTGACTTTTCGCAGATCACGGCCTGCAAACCATATCTCACCCGAAACGATACTGCCTACCGCCTCTGGGATTAGTCTCATCAATGACATGGCTGCCGCGCTTTTGCCGCAGCCTGACTCGCCTACGATGCATACGGTCTCTCCTTCATGGACGCGCAGATCGAGGGAATCGACTGCTTTGACCACGCCTTGTTCGGACTTGAAGTAGGTGCTTAAATTTTGGATTTCGACTAAAGCATTCATGCTTGGCTCACCTGCCTTTTTTTAAAGTAGCTGTAGTGGATGGGGAGAAGTGATTCCCAGTCTACGCTTCGGCCTACGCCCCGCAGGGTGTCACTGTCCGCTTCGGTGGCGCTTGGACTGGAAATCACTTCTCCCTGCGCTGCTATATTTTGAAAGTTAGTTCACGACGGTGATATCAAAAACTCATCAACGTTTCTGCTTCGGGTCCAAAGCATCCCGCAATCCATCCCCCAGCAGATTGATCGAGATCACAGTAGCAAAAATAGCAATCCCAGGAGGAACCCACAGCCACGGTCTTTTCTGAAAATCGATCAAGGTATTCGCCGCATCCATCATATTGCCCCATGTCGGCGTTGGCGGGACCACTCCGAGGCCGAAGTACGATAATACGGATTCACTCAGGATCGCACCACCGACGTTCAAGGTGGCAACTACAATTAAGAGTGGTGTCAGATTGGGCAGCAAATGGAAGAATAGTTTGCGTCTGTCGCGCAGACCGAGCACTTCTGCTGCTTGCATGAATTCACTTTCACGCAGGGTGAGCATCTGGCTGCGGACCATTCGCGCCAAGCCGGGCCAGCCGATCAGGCTCAGCATGACCATGACGATGTAAATGCGGTAGTCGGTCGGGATTTTCCACTCGGAGAGGACTGCGCCCATAATAAACAAGAGTGGCAGACCAGGAATGGTCATGAGCACGTCCGCTACGCGCATAATCACTTGATCGACCCACCCGCGGTAAAAGCCAGCCAGTGCACCGAGAAGGGCGCCAACGGAAACGGAAAGCACCATGGAAGCGATGCCGACTGTCAATGAGATTCGGCCAGCCTGCATCAACCGCGTCAAAATGTCTCTGCCCAAGCTGTCCGTCCCGAGCCAATGAGAGAAGTTTGGCGGCTTGTTGATCATGGCCGTATTAATCTTGCCGGATGCGTACGGAGAAAAAAACGGACCGATGAAGCATGCCACTGCCATGACGAGTAAAAACACAAGTCCAAACATGGCCAGTCGCTTCTTTTTCAGTCGCATAAACGCCTCGTGCCACAAGGAAGAACGCAACGCTACCTGCTCCGGTCTCGTCACCTCCGCTACTTCACTTACCGTTGATGCCATTGTTTTCCCTCCTATTTCAACCGAACCCGCGGGTCCGCGACTCTGTACAGCAAATCAGCAGATAAGTTTCCGATGACGGTGAGAATCGCCAGGAACATCGTAAAGCCCATCAAGAGCGGGTAGTCCCGTACAGAAAACGCCTGCATGTACAACTGTCCGACACCGGGCCAGTTAAAAATTTTTTCCGTGATGATCGCCCCACCGAACAATGCTGGCAGCTCAAAGCCTAGCAGTGTAATGGCGGGTAGGAGTGCATTGCGCAGCGCATGCTTGTGCAGGACAACTTTTTCCTTCAGTCCTTTTGCCCGGGCTGTGCGCACGAAGTCTTGTTGAATGACCTCCAGCATGTTCGTTCGAAAATAACGAGTCAGCGTCCCCACGCTCAGCAAAGTCAACACCGTCACAGGCAAAAACATATGCTGAACCACGTCCCACGCATAGGCGAGCCCTGTTTCCTTGCTGCCGATCGTCATCATGCCCCCTGCGGGAAACAGCTTGGCATCAACAGCAAATAACTTGATAAACAGCAGCCCAACGAAAAAGACAGGCAACGACATCGCTGCAAAAACGCCGATCGTCACGAGTGCATCGAACCAGGAGTGCTGCCTGGCAGCAGACAGAACTCCGATAGAGATCGCGATCAGCCACGTAAAAAAGGTGGAGGTAATCGCGAGCAAAAACGAATTCCAGATGTAATCGTTCAACAGCGACATCACTGGCTGTTGGTATTGCAGAGAATAACCAAAATCGCCTTGGAGGGCGTTTTTCATCCAGATGAAATACCGTTCGACGACAGGCTTATCCAGCCCGTACATCGCTTTTAGCTCCAGCTTTCGTTCCGCAGTCAGCTTGGGACTCGTATCGACGAAATCACCGGGCGTTAGGGCATATAGGAAAAAAATCAAAATGGATGCGCCGAAGAGCGTCAACGCCATGTAAAAGACCCTTTTCAGGAAGTAGGACGTCATCGTTGGTCTCCTTTCATGCTTGGGGAAAAAAAGAAGCCCAGCCCCAGGGCCGGGCACAACATTCGTGAGTCAGTTACTCGAACTTGTTACTCGATTTTGATACCAGGCAGGCTGGTCGAAATACCCGTGAACGGATTCGGCTCCAAGCCCTTGATCTTGCCGTTATGCGCAGACAAAATTTTGCGGTAGCCGAGGAAGATGTACGGTGGGTCATCGCTCAGCTCTTTATACAGGTCTTTGTAGATCGCTTTACGCTTCTCGATGTCCAGCGTAGATAGACCTGCTTCCAGCAATTCGTCTACTTTGGCATTGGAGTAACCATTCGTTCCGGTAAATCCGCTCTTGCCCTTTTTCGTCGAGAAGGCGTCTACACCGTCATCTGGATCGATCAGCATCGTGGTCGAGAACGAAGCGAGGTCGTGATCGCCTTTTTCCGTCCGTGCCAAAACGGCGTTGTAGTCCATCATTTCCGCTTCAAACTGGATGCCCAGCTCTTTGTAGTTTTCTTTGGCAATCGGGATCAGTACCTCTCCCAGCTTTCCTTTTGTCGTGTAGTAATGCACGATCAGCTTTTGTCCGTCTTTTTCACGGATACCGTCCCCACCCGGCTTCCAGCCCGCTTCATCCAGGAGTTGCTTCGCCTTTTCCGGATTGTAGGCGTACGGATTGACCTCCTCCGTATAGGCCCACGAAACAGGGCTGATCGGTACATTGGCGACTTGCGCGTATCCTTGGTAGGTCAGGTCCAGAATTTTTTGGCGATCCAGTCCGTAGATGAAGGCTTGGCGGACGCGCTTGTCTTTGAAAAATGGATTGGAATGATTGAACTTGATGTACGAATAGGCACTGGATGTGTACAGATTGATATTCACGTATCCCAGCTCTTGCAATTGCTCAATGTTATCCGAGTTGACGGTAAAGGAGTTGTAATCCATTTCCCCTGTCTGGATAAACTGTAGAGCGTCGCCCTCGGTCGTCTTGTAGATAAAGTGCTCGACTTGCGGCTTGCCCGCGAAATAGTGCTCGTTTGCGAGATAGCGGACTTCTTGACCAGGAATGTACGCCTCAAATTTGTAAGGTCCAGCTCCCAATGGCTTGCCGTGCAGGGTGCGGACATACTCCAGATTGCCTGGTTTGTACTCCTTGCCGTAGTACGCCTTGGAGAGCACCTGCCCGCCTAACAGGACGAGAGATTTGGCGTTCACTTTTTCCGTCGTGATCTGGATCGTCTGTGGATCAATCACCTTTATTCCTTCGATCGTGTTCGCTTTGCCTTCCTTGTATTCACGACCACCCTTGATACTTGCTACGAAAATGTCCGTTTCGCCATCGTACGTTTTGTCGTGCAAAATCGTCAGTGTAAACGCGACATCCTCAGCCGTCAGCGATGAACCATCGCTGAATTTCAGATTCGGTCTCAGGTGGAACGTATACGTGAGCTGGTCAGGAGATACGTCCCATTTTTCCGCGAGCTTGGGTACTGGTTTTCCTGTCGCATCGACATCCACCAGTGATTCGAAGATCGCTGAGGAGACGTTGCCATCGTAGCCATTGTGATAAAAAAACGGGTTAAACACCCCACCCGGCTCTGTCAGTCCCGCAATGAATGTATCGGTCCTTTTGGCTGCTACTTCCGGCAGCTTGGATAAATCCGTCGCTAAATTGATACCGTCTTTTATGTCTTGCACCTTGCTGGCAGCAGGTACTGATGCTTCTGTTGACGGAGTCGCCGTTTGTGTCGAGGGAGCCGGCGCACTGCCTTCGGAGCTGCACCCTGTTACCAACAGAGTCCCTACTAGCAAGCTTGAGATGATTTGCGTAAGCCTTTTTTTCATGGTGATCCTCCTTCATATCCACTCACTTAAGTGAAACCAGCTCCTCCGGTGGTCCGGTCGGATCGAGAAACAATAACTTATAATTCTTACCTGTTTACTATGAATTAGATTATAGGTATCGATACCGGATCGGTCAACAGTTTTTTCCAAACAAAAAAAGCCCCGATTATTCGAGGCTCTCATTCGTCATATGCCTTTTATACGGAATGCCTAGTTTTTCAAACGCCTGCATCACGAATAGAGAATGTCGCTCACGCATGGTTTCCTCTATCCTTTTTTCCAATCCCCAATCAGATAGGTTCGAAGCTGGCCGCAGTGCCGCACACAAATCCCAGTACGGAAGCTGGGTATAATCGAGTGTCTTGCTGGCAGAAGATTGATAATGAAGCGTAAACTCTTGCATGGCATCCAATCCAAATGCCCACAAAATCTCCAGTCTGGCATTGCCGAGATCAGATAAGGGGTCGCCGATCGCAGCATCCTCCCAATCGATGACAGCAGCCAGTTTTTCTTCCTTCCACATCGTATTTCCCGGCCAGAAATCGCCATGCAACAGAGATGCTGCATTCGACTGCGGCAGCGGCCAAACGGACTCCAGCACTTCGCGAATGAGTCCCTCATCCAATGAGTTATCCAGGCTCGCAGGTCTTTTGTGGAGCTTCGCTGTTATCGCTTCTTCTTGTTTCGGCAAATGAGTGCCCGCCAGTCTAGAAGCGTCTACCGAATGGATGCGAGTCAGCACCTCAGCTGCTTGTTGCAGAAAGCTGGACAAGTTGGCTGGTGCGGTGACTGTCTGTCCTTCTATGAATTCGATAACAAGGCACGGTGTGGGAAACATATCACTGGCTGCTTCGAGATGATAAGGCGTTGGTGTCGGCAAGTCAGCTGACTTCAGTATTTGCAAAAGTTTGAATTCATCTGATGCGATCTGCGGATTTCGCTTGAGGTCAGCCTGACCATGCTCGCGGACGACTACTTTTTTCTTCGTGCCGTCAGGGTTCTCCATTTCTAGCGCGGTGACCTGTGCAGAAATCCCGCCTTTTAGCTCCCATGCATGAAGGAGCTTGGCTGACGGGTTCATCTTATGTACCAGGCATGTCCATTTCTCATCCATCTATTTTTTTCCCCCTTTATGCTCCACTGTCTGATTGTCTATACAGTCCTACCTTCATCATTTCCATATACGATTCTAATTCCGCAAAAAAGGATTGGACCTGTGCGAAGCCTTTATCGCTGGCTTCGTAGTTTTCGCGGACGTACTTTTGCGTCAAGGCCTCTACTGCCGACAGCAAAAAATGCAGCGCCTTCTGTGGATCGAACTGCGCTTTGATCAATGACGTATCGACTTGCTCCAGAAACAAGGGAATATATCGCGCATTGAACTGTGTTTCTCTGTCTTCGATCTCAGCCCGGCATTCCTCGGGATAATCGAAAAAGGTCGCAACTGCCATTTGATAAATAGCTGGTTCCTCGGCAAAGAGCGCCATTTTCGCTTGATTGACATGAAGAAATCGCGCAAAAAAGTCTTGCGGCGCCGCTTCCATTCGCGCCTGTATATAGGCAAAAAAACGTTCGGTACAAGCATCGACAATCGCGAGAAACAGTCCCTTTTTATTCCCGAAAAAGTGGAACAGCATCCCCTTTGATACGCCTGCGTTCTGGACAATTTGATTGGTGGAGCCTCGTTCATAGCCTTTCGCGGAAAATTCAACAAGGGCCGCTTCCAGCAGCTTTCGCTTGTTCAGCTCCAATGTTTCGTCCTGCCAAATTCCTTTTATGTCTGTCACCTTCTCTCCGTTCTTCTTTTTCCTATCATAACGCACATTGACCAGGTGGTCAAAACGGAGTTATACTTTCCTCGAAGACTTCATCATCTATATTCCACGACAAGGAAGTGATGCCTGATGACACGGACATTGCCCGTATTCGCCCGTATCATCCTTGGATTGATTTTGCTTGGAGCAGGTGTGAATGGTTACATTGTCTTGTTTGGATTCGAGCCTATCTTTCCAACCAGTCCTGCTGCTATGGAGCTTTTGCAAGGGTATTTGCTGGTTCTGGTCAAAACCGTCGAAATCATCTGTGGATTGCTATTCCTAACCAACCGCTTCGTCCCACTGGCTCTAACCGCCACCGCTCCGCTTGCTGTCAACATTTTGACGTTCCACCTGTTTGTCGATCCCGACATGCTCGCTATGGGACTGATTGTCGCGATTTTGGAAGTGTATTTGCTGTGGAGCTATCGTCGTAGCTTTCGTCAGTTGATGACGATGTAGGCAAAAAGACAAAGACTATATTCCGTCTGTTGTGGTCGGGGGAAGCCCTGCCACATGTTTTCCAGTCGCCTGTATCCTCTCTTCGTTCGGGCGGTCTCCTTCCAAACATGTGACAGGACTTTCGAACAGCTGTGGATTCCTTCGTATGTTTAAACGTTTTGCAAGAACTAACGAAAAGCTACGTAGGAAGAAGCGAATTTCCAGTCCAAGCGCCTCTGGAGCCCGCCCTAGCGCAGGAAAAAATGGCGGGGAATTTCAGCTTCACTTATGAATGACCTCCTCGAAACTTCTACGTTTGAAGCGCTCCCGTCATTTATTCCGAAGCGGACAGTGATACACCTTGCGGGGCGTAGGCCGAAGCGTAGACTGGAAATTCGCTTCTTCTCTCCACTACAGCTACTTCATAAAAACGAAAAAAAGCCGGTACCAAAAGGTGTACCGGCTTTTCAAATATCATCTTTTCGGTAAATGAATCTGCCACGATATTCCGTAACGATCTTGAACCCATCCAAACTTTTCACTGAACGGATATTGTCCAAGCGGCATAAGGACTTGTCCATCCGAGGAAAGCTGTCCAAAAACACGGTCAATTTCTTCCTCCGTATCACAGTTCACAAACAACGAAATCGCAGGAGTAAAGGCGTGATCGTCACCGTTCGTATTGTCGATACACATGAAGGTCTGGCCTTTTAATGTAAAGGTAGCTTGCAGGACTTGTCCATTCTCATGATGCATGACCTGCTTGATTTCTGAGCGATCAAAAATAGAAGTGTAAAACTTCATCGCTTCTTCCGCTTGTCCATGGAACATGAAAAACGTAGTGATAGCTTGCACTGACAATCACTCCTTTTCGTGATGTTATACGTCTCCATTCTACCCATTCCTCAACTATACATAACCACTAGATCCAATCGATGATCCGCCACTGACCTTCTTTTCTTTGCTTCTGCAAAAGTCCCGTAGCTGTCTCTGCTAAGAGGGCGATCCCTCTCTCTATCTTATCAGCATCTGTTTGGATAATACTAATTCGCAACCCGTTTTCACGCGGGAAGGTAGGCAAATAGCTCTGGTTCGTAGACATGGCCCGCACGTTTTGCTGGTGCAACGCCGCGATGATATCCTGGGCGTCCAGCTCATCGGGAAGCAGCACTCTCGAAAAAATCCCGCCTGTTCCGATTTGTGCCTGAAGCTGCGGGGGAAGATAGCGCCGACAACACTCGGCCAATGTCTCCATCCGCAGGCGATAACGTTCCCGGACAAGGGCAGCATGATGTTCGTACATCCCGCAATTCAAATACAACTCCAAAGCCGCCTGAGACAAGACGGCCGTACTGGAATCGCATGATGCTTTAAACAACCGGAACGTTTCCATCACGGAAGGGGGAAGGACGACTGTCGCCAATCGAAGTCCGGGTAGCATGATCTTGGAAAAGCTTTTGACGTACAGGACACGACCTGATTGATCGTAGCTGTAGATCGGGTCTGCCTTCAGACTGGTTTCCATGTCCGCCAGATAGTCATCCTCGACGATGTAAACATCGTAGCGCTGAGCCAGCTTGGCGATTTGTTTCTTTTGCTCTGTTGTATAGCTTGTCCCCAACGGATTGTGAAACCGGGGAACCGTGTAGAAAAACTTGATTTGGTTGTTGCGGAAATGCCGCTCTAGCTCATCCATGTCGATGCCTGCCGCAGTCCGCTGGATGCCCAGAACGGTAACTCCCAGCAGCTCAAGTGAACGCAGCATGCCGTGAAAGGTAGGTTGTTCGACTAGCACTGCATTCTTTCCATTTGGAAACGGCATGGAGGCGAGCAGATGCAACGCTTGCTGAGCTCCCGAAACGACGCAAATTTGCGAAGGGGATGCAAACACTTGTGATTGAGCGAGATGGCTCTCCAAAGTCCGGCGCAAGGAGAAAAAGCCCTGGGGGTCCGAATAGGAGAACAACTGATCTTCATATAATTCAATCGCACGGTTTAGACAATGCTGGAAATCTTTGAATGGCATGACTTCTGAGTCGGGGCTGGCTGCCGTAAAGTCAATTCGCTCCTCTGGAAAACGCGTACTTTGAAGAGGCCGAAGGACCGCGTAATAACCGCTTTTGGGAATAGAATAAATGAAGTGCTCCTTCTCCAGCTCTTGATACGCCCGTATCGCCGTATTCAAACTGCACGACCAACGCTCGGATGCAGTACGAATCGACGGCAGCTTCTCCCCTGGCTTGATTGTATGGGTGCGAAGCTGTTCTTTAATGCTGTCTTTCACCACTTCGTATTTATTCTTCATCCCATTCACTCCCCCGTTATCTGTGTGGGTACAGATTCACTTTTCTCTCCTTTATGCGCCCTAGTCCCTTGAGTATAGTGAATCGTAAGCAAAGGAGTAAATACAAAGATGGAGGGATACAGATGGAAGCAAGACACGCGACACTGCCTTACAAAATCAGTGATGAGAAAGCTTTACTCGATATCGAGCGCATTAGCGATTGGCTGTCGACAACGTATTGGGCGTCAGAACGCTCCAAGGAAATGATCCTAAAAAGTATCGGAAATTCACTCTGTTTCGGATTGTATGGTGAGGATGGACAGGCTGGGTTCGTCCGGGTTGTGAGTGATCACGCGACGATTTCCTGGGTGTGTGATGTCTTCGTCGACCCGGAACATCGAGGTAAGGGATTGAGCAAATGGCTCATGGAAGTGATGGTGGAACACCCAGACATCCGTCATACGAGCATGATACTCGCTACTCGGGATGCTCATGGCTTATACGAACAATATGGTTTCACACGAAGAGAAATGATGCGGCGACTCGTTATTGAGGCTTAGACTCCGTTACCTCCCCTTTTTCGGATATGCTCGCCCCATAGGAAATACGATTGAGCTTGTCGATGATCCTCTTTTTGTTTTTCTCGTCCATCGGAGCAGGCTGACCGTTCGCGAGCTTCACCGGGATCACGCGGCTCTTGCTCCCGTCTTTTGAAAACGTTAGTTGGACCATCATGGCTTCGCGACCTTTCGGATTGCGCGAGGTGGTAAACACAAAATTCCCTACACTGTAGTAGATCGGCGCCTTTTTATAGAACTCGACGCCCATAATCGAATGGCTGTGCGACCCGACAATGGCATCCACACCGCTGTCGATCAGCTTTTTCGCCATCTCGCGCGCATATGGTTCCGGGTAATCCTTATATTCCAGATTCCAATGCATGACCGCAATCGTAATATCTGACTCCGCCACTGCCTTTTTTACATGGGACAGCATCGGCTCATAAGAGTAGGCATGTGCGAGACCTGGCTTGTTTTTTCGCGCATACCAACGCTCATTTGGAAGGATACGGCTGATCCCGATGACTGCCACGCGTTTCCCCTTGATCGTTTGGATGTAGGAAGTGAATGCTTCTTCCTCGTTTTTCCCCGCCCCCACGTAACCGATCTTTGCCTTTTTCAGATGCTCCATTGTGTCAGAGAGTGCGTCCATTCCGTAATCCAGCGAATGATTATTCGCCAGATTGACCACGTCGAAACCCGCGTTCACGAGCCCCTGCAACGACTCTGGCTTCGCACGATAGGTATATTCCTTTTTCTCCGGACGTCCCCGCGTACTGACTGGTGTCTCCAGATTGCCAATCGTCAAGTCTGCCTGCTTGAGAAAATCCGCTGTTTTTAGAAACGGATAATCTACGCCGTACCGCCCGATCTGATTCCCGACGCTCTTATCCAAAATCATATCCCCGACAAACGCTACCTGAATGGAATCCTGCTCCTGCAAATCCCCTTCGCTGCTCGCCTGGACGGCGACAGATTCCGTACCCATCGCAACACAAAGCATCACAGCAGCTACCACGATTACGGCGTATTTCCATCGTCCAATCTTCATGCCCCTCAACCCATCTCTCTTTTTGCTTCCATTCTAGAAGGGGTGGGATGTGAAGCCTGTTGAAGCATGTCTTGCTTCCATGGAAATTTCTCGCCTTAAAGTGACGGGTATGCAAAAGTTGGCGGTTTAGGTCCTGCTTCTTGAGACAAAAGATTCTTTCTTTTTTCAAATGTCGATTTTTGCCGATAACAAGTATAATGGACAAATACGATTCTAATACATAGGACGGTACAAACATGCTCCATCATTCCATTATGCTGAAAACCAAAACAGCAATGCCCGCCGTTCGGTCGAATAGCGTTCATAGGAGCCGACTGCTGCAAAAAATGGACGCTGGTCTGCAATGTCGACTGACCACTTTATACGCCCCAGCCGGGTATGGAAAAACGACCTTGCTCAGTCAATGGGCTCATCAGTACGGCGGTACCACCGTATGGCTCTCACTCGATGAGATGGATAATGACCTGATTCGCTTTTGGAGATACATCGTATTTACGCTATCTGAATCTGACTTCGCAGAACTCTCCGAACGAATGGAACCAGCCATGAAGGCAACCAGTCATACCTCGATCTTTACCTTCATCGATTCCCTGCTCAATGAACTTACTTCTACGACACTGCCCCTTGCTATCATTCTCGATGACTACCACGTGATCTCGGATGAGACGATTCACAACAGTCTCGCTTATTTTTTGGAATATGTCCCGAGCCACGTCCATTTGTACATCGCCAGTCGCAACACGTTGCCTTTTTCTACAGTCAAATGGAACGTACGTCATGAAGTATGTCACATTGAGTCGGGACAATTTCTTTTCAGTCATCAAGAGACGGACAGCTTTTACCGGCAGGTTCACGATTTACCTCTGACCGAAATACAAATCGAGCAACTGGTGAAAAGCACAGAGGGATGGGTCGCCGGCTTGCAGCTCGCTGCCATTTCCCTCGTGAATATGGAGAACCACGATCAATTTTTTGCCGGATTTACTGGCTCTCATCGCAATATTTCGGAGTATTTGTTTCATGAAGTGATCATGCGACTCCCGGAAGAGGAGCGCAGCTTCTTACTCAAAACCTCTGTGCTGGCGAGAATGGACGCTCACGTGTGCCACGCTCTGACCGGCCTACCCCACTGCCAACAAATGCTGACCCACTTGCACCGCCAAAACATTTTCTTAATCCCGCTGGATGATTACGGGACGTGGTATCGGTACCATCACTTGTTTGCCGATTTTTTGCGCAGTCAATTGGAGCAGACAGCTCCCGGAGAAGCACGTGAGCTACACCGGCTAGCCAGTGAGAGCTATGCGGGGCGTGGAATGATGGACGAAGCGATTGATCATGCGATTGCCGCTGCCGATTACAAGTTGGCTGTAAGCTTCCTTGCGCAGCATATTCCGGTACTACTCCAACGCGGCGAGTTTTCCAGCTTTCTCAGAACGCTGGACAGCATCCCTGATCACGCGGACTATTTCTCACCACTTTTTCGCCTGATCTATGTGTTCCTCTTGGTTACCTGTGTTCAAACGGATCGGGCAGAGCTCGCCCTCACCGAATTGGAGCAAAGCATTGCGGACATAGAAGATTCAACAGAGCATCGGCAGTTTTTGAGCGGTCTGTTTTTTGTACGAGCGAATTTGGTGTTCGCCACTATGGATTTTGATCGCTGGATCACCAGTTCTTCACAGCTAAGTGGAGGATTGCCTGAGAGCCCGTTGTTTTACCACTTTAATTACAACACGACAGAACCATTTATTCGGCGAACGAGATTCGGGTTAAAAGGAATACTTTCCGATCAGACCGAGCTTGTAGGCAATCAGTTCTCCGACATACTTGAAGCACATGGCTGGAAGGACTCCTTGATCAATTTGTACGTCGTTCAGGCATTAGCGGAGGGGTTTTATGAGGAAAACAGGCTGGAAGAGAGCCTTGCGTATCTACAGCGCGTTCGTTTCGTTGCCCTGCACAAGCAAATTCCTGGCCTACTCGTCCCTTATGTCCTGACATCCGCCAAAATCAAGCTGGTAGAGGGGAATTTTTCTGCGGCCCGCAAAATCGTTTCGGAGGCAGTGGAGACGGCCGCGAGCTGGGGTGCTACGTATTGGTTCAACCCGTTACAAGCATTTCTCGCACACATCGCGATCCAGGAAGGGGACATCGCTTTGGCGAAAGCGGAGTTGTCCAAGCTTCCCCCTTCTATTTTGAATCAGCCTAGCATTCAGAGAGAATTAGAAGTTTTGACTTATGTCCGTTTGTTGCTCGCCCAGCAGCAGGAACAGGAAGCCCTGCGTATTTTAGCGATCCTAAAGCCATCCAGTATTCGTGAGGAGCTATTAATCAGTCAGGTAGAAATCGCCGTTCTGCAAGCACTCGCCCACCAGCAGTGCGGTAACAAAAAGGAAGCGCTGGCTTTCCTCCACGAAGCGCTCTTGATTGGCGGTAACAACTGTTACGTCCGTAGCTTTCTGGACGAGGGAACGGCGATGTCCCACCTCTTGCACGATTACCAACTACGCTTGAAAAAACGATCCCAACAACCAGGTCCGTCCGTATCTGCTGCGTATGTCAATCAACTGCTATCCCTTTTCCCTAAGAAAATAGAGAAAAGAAAAGCTCCTTTGATCGAGCCGCTAACCGGAAAGGAAATGATCATCCTATCCATGCTGGCGCAAGGAGCATCCAACAAGATGATCGCCGATGAGCTAGGGAATACGCTCGGGACGGTCAAGGTGTATTTGCATCGGATATATGGCAAGCTCGATGTCACCAATCGCACACAAGCTCTTCTAAAAGCCCAAGAAATTTCGCTGCTAGAAAATAGCCCTGTTGATTAACGGAACTTTTCCATATGCTCTTGCAGAAAAACGTCCAGCTTGCGAGGTTCTCTGCCGAGGACACGCCTGACATCGTCTGTCGGCTTTTCCGGGATCGCTACAGACATAGCTTGAATTTCAACGACATGACTGGCGAGCCACTCCGGCATGTTTCCGTACTCCATCAGATCACGTCGGAGTGCTTCGCTATCCTTGTTGATGTACGTAATCGGGCGGTCGAGCAGATCGGACAGCTTGCTCGCAATTTGCGGATAGCTGAAAACCTCAGAACCAGTCAGGGTGTATATATGACCTGCCTTTTCAGGGTGGGTCAATACCTCTGCGGCAACATCGGCGATATCCCTGCAATCGATAAAGTTGCATGCTGTTTCGCCCATCGTACCGAAGAAAACATGTTGCGCCTTGATCGTCGGTGCGAAGCGGAGCAGATTTTGCATAAAGGCGTACGGTCGCAACACGGTACTTTTCATACCCGATTCTGATAAAACGCTCTCGATTTCCTGGTGCCATCCCGCTACGGCGACTGGCGACTTTTCGTCGTAGGCTGGACTGGATATTTTCACAATGTGTTGGATCCCAGCCTCAGCTGCTATGCGAATCATCGACGTTTCCAGCTCGACCTGATTAGGACTGTTTGAAAGGGAAAGGAAGAGCTGATTCGCACCTGCAAACGCCCGGCGCAACGATTCAGGGTCAGAAGCTTCTACTGCTGCGACTTCCACCGTAGATGCTGCCTGCTCTCCTATTAGCATCTGAAGTTTTTCCGGCGTTCTGCTCAATGCCCGGGTTGGGACACCAAGCTCTATCAATCGGTTCAAAAGTGCACGACCTATGGTTCCTGTTGCTCCCATGACTACGATCATTTTCTATCTCCTCCGTAACTCATTCATTTTTTGATGGTCATGGTTGATGGCACTACGCCACCGCCATGTGATTAACGTGCTGGCGATTATCGCTGACAGCGGGAAGTCGATCCAAACGCGACTTAGCCAAGCCAACGATTCACCGGGAGCAAAGATGACGAGTAACTCCGTTGTTAACCATGCTGCCAAGAGACCGATCACTGCCATTGTCATCCCCATAACCGCTACCAGCGCCAAATGAGGCGTGCGGGTGACCCAGCGTTTATGTATTCCACGGCTCTGTAGCCATCGCCCAAGGAGTGCGGCAATCAATGCGGATGTTCCGCCAATCGTGGTCAATGCCCCTATTTGCAGCCCTTTGTCAGCGGTGATCCATCCTCCTATGCTCGCCATGATCGCAGGAGACAAATAAGCCATGATTACTTCTCGCCATAAAACAAATGCCTTTCGCTCGGAACGTGCCCCCTTGATCGGATAAACACCTCCCGCTTTTGCAGGGTCATGCATGCTTTTCACCTCCTTTCCCCTTTTCAAAAAATGATTAGGAACCTAACTATATAGGGATGAAAATGGGCTAGCTACCTAGCCCGCTTTATGCTTACTATTCATCTGTCAGTGCCGAGATGCCTTGTGTCACGCGGCCCAGCAGGTCGAGAAACACACTGCGCTCCTGGATATTGAGCAATCCGACCATCGCTTCCAATCTCGCAAAGTGCTCAGGCGCCATTTCACGCAGCTTGCTAGCCCCGAGATCCGTTAAAATGACCGATTTTTGCCTGCCATCTTTTGCACTCGCTCGTCGGGAAACAAGGCCATCGCGCTCCAGGATGTCGATCAGACCAGTAACAGTAGCACGTGTTACCCCTAGATGCTCTGCTAATTGTGACGGCAGCACTTCCCCACCGTTATCCTCAAGGTCTGCCAATAAGCGATATCGTCCCGTTGATAAGCCGAATCTGGCAAAATGTATTTCGGCCGCATGCCCAAGCTTGGCTCCTGCCTCCATCAGCCTAGCGGCGACGAGTACAGCTTGCGCATCAACATCGAGTCCATACCGATCAATCTGGCGCTGCGATTGAACAAGCGATGGGATCGCATCTTCTTGTTTTCTTCCGTTTGAATGGTTTGTCATGGATATAGTATGGAACCTAATTATTTTTTTGTCAACACATCTTCTCTATTTCGGTGCCATCCTGATTGCCCCATCCAGCCGGATCGTTTCTCCATTCAACATCGGATTGGTCAAGATGCTGTTCACGAGCATCGCGTATTCTTGCGGATCACCCATGCGTGCGGGAAAAGGAACAGTCGCACCCAACGTAGCTTTTTCAGAGCGCGGGAGCTGGTCGTACATTGGCGTGTCAAATAGACCCGGAGCAATTGCCATCACGCGTATGCCATACGAAGCCAGGTCTCTTGCTAGCGGCAGGGTCATGCTTACGATTCCTCCTTTGGAGGCGCTATAGGCCACCTGCCCCACCTGCCCTTCAAAAGCCGCCACCGATGCAGTATTGATGATGACACCCCGCTCCCCCTGTTGATTTGGCTCGTTTCCTGCCATATGCTCTACCGCCAACCGAATGACATTAAAAGTACCGATCAGATTGACTGCTATGACTTTGCTGAAGGATTCCAGTGGATGTGGGCCGTTTCGCGACAGCGTTTTTTGTGCCAACCCGATCCCCGCACAGTTGACCACGGCGTGAATCGTACCGAATGTGCCAGCAGCCTGATCGATTGCCTCCCGCACACTCGCCTCACTCATGACATCCGTATGCACGAACAAAGCGTTTTCACGCCCCAGCTCATTCGCCAGCGCTTGCCCCTTCTCTACCGTCAAATCAAGAATGGCTACTCTTCCCCCGTGTTGAACTACATTCCTCACAGCGGCTTCTCCCAAACCGGAAGCACCACCCGTTACTATGGCAACCACTTCCCGCATATCCAAGCCATTCTCTCCCTTCCTCTACAATGGCATCCGCATTCGGAGAAAAGCTTTGCAAGTTGGATACCAACCGAATCCCCCCTTGGCACACGTGGTTTTTACAAGTGACAAGCAGTCTCGACCTTCTCAAATCCAGACAGATATGAGACATCTCTGTCCGGGCAAAGGACAGTTGTGCTTATCGAGGAAAGAACCCGGATGAAAGTGTCTTCTACCAGAGTTATTGGTCTCGATTTTGCACGGGCGTGGGCCATGCTGGGTATGATGATCGTCAACTACGTCGTCATCTTGAACGCAGAGCATAACGGGCCTGACTGGCTCATTGCTTTATCCAGTTTGTTTCAAGGTAGAGCATCTACCGTATTCGTTGTTTTAGCGGGAATCGGCATTGCGTATATGACAAGAAAAGCGAGAACCTCAGGTGACCCGGCCCTCTTGCAGGCTAGCCGCCACGTCCTTTGGAAGCGCTCCCTGTTTTTATTCGTGACCGGGATGTTGCTCTATCTCGGTAGTTGGAGTGGCGACATCCTGCATTACTACGGTGTCTATATGCTCATCGCCTCCTTCCTCCTCGGCGAATCGTGGAAAACGCTTCTTCTCGCATTTAGCGGTATCCTGCTCACAGCTCAAACGCTACAATTGTCGCTCAACTACATGCAAGGGTGGGACCCGAAGCAACCATTTCTCGAGTATCTTGATTTTTGGACAGTCGAAGGATTCCTGCGCAACTTGCTGTAAAACGGCTATCACCCAGTATTTCCCTGGATGTGCTTTTTCCTTCTCGGCTTGTGGCTGGGTCGACTCAACCTGCTCGATCGATCTGTACGCAAAAAAATGTTGGGCTGGGCAACCGCCCTGTTCGTTAGCTTGGAGGTTTTATCGTATGGGTTGATCAAGCTCTCTATTCCAGTCGTCGGAAGCGAGATCGCCCTATTTTTATGGGGAACGAAGCCAGTGCCACCCAACTTGTTTTATGTGCTGTCCAGCTCAAGCACCGCTGTCATCATCATCCTTCTGTGCGTCAGCTTTGCGGAAAAATTCGCGAACAGCTGGTTTACGCAGACATGGGTAAAAACCGGACAGCTGACACTGACACACTACGTCAGCCATATCATTGTCGGTCTCGGCTTCCTCGCCTTGATTGGCAGACTCGAAAATCAAACGCTCGCTTTTGCGATGCTCTACGCCGTAGGATTCTTCCTCTTTTCCATTGTGCTCACGCTTGTATGGAGACGTTGGTTCGAGAGGGGACCGTTGGAGAGCATTATGAGAAAAATAAGTGGGTAACCATTCTGTGGGTTCATCCGTCTGCTATATAGGAGAATTTTACTAATCATGCATACACCAATTTCGAAGTAGTCAGACGAACTGGAGATGATCTCATGAGTCCTATGGTTTTTTTCAAAAAGGCTGTCCCCGCGAACGCAGAGCAACTCACCCAAATTGCTGTTCGCTGCTTTGCAGAAGACGTCCAAAAGTATGGAGAGGGCCCTGCCGGACATGACCAGCCTGACCAGCATGTTTTGTTCATGCAAAAGGCCCATTACTATACGATCTTGCTGGATGACCAGATCGTCGGCGGTTTTTGCCTCCTTCCAGTTGATCATGAGCATTTGGAGCTGGGGATCATCTATGTCGATCCTGATAAACAAAACTTGCGTATCGGAAGACAAACCATGCAGTTCATGGAGGCTGCGTATCCACACATCAAGAAGTGGACGCTCGATACCGGCTATGAAGCCGAACGCAACCAGCACTTTTACGAGAAATGCGGTTACAAAAAGGTCGGCGAGACAGCGCCGAACGCAGTGAATGGTTTTTATAAATTCAGGTACGAAAAACGGATACCTAAATAAATAGATGGAAAGGGAGAACAGCTATTAAGCCATTCTCCCTTTTTTCTTTCGTCACCCTCATTTTCGAATACCCTTCTTGGTCGCCAATTCCAAGTAGTACGTTGTTTCTGCCTGTGTTTCCTTCGTAAATGCTTCACTGGTCGCATATGCAGGCTCCACCTGAATTTCACTCAGCTTTTGCAAAAAGGCTGGGTCCTTTTCCATCTTGGCAATCGCTTCTTCCCATTTGCGAATAACCGACTCTGGCGTTCCTTTAGCAAAAGACACTCCGGTCCACCAGAAAACCGACAAGCCTTGAATGCCTTGCTCCTCCGCAGTAGGGACGTCAGGCAGGAATGGACTTCGCGTGTCACCGGATACAGCGAGGATTTTGACCTTGCCCGCTTGCAGCATCGGCATGATCTCCCCTACTGTATGCACCGCCAAAATCGCGTGCCCTCCAGCGACTTTCGGTACGGAATCGGAAGCTCCTTTTGTCACGATCATTCTCGTCTTGGAGAAGTCTGCTCCGATCACATCCAGCCACTCTGCTACCCCAAAAGCGGAAAAGCCTGCTGGCCCTACAGAAGTCCACGTTAACTGCTCCGGATTCGCGCGCACCCACGCGGAAAATTCAGCGAAATCTTTCCAAGGCGCGTCAGTTTTTACTGCAAAAGCAAGCGTTCCTTTGCCAATTCTGGCCGAATAGACTTGATCCTCGTTTGTAATCGGCGGCGTTTTCATCCCAGCAGCGAGCATCGTCGTATTGGATACATTGACGGCAAGCGCTGTGTAACCATCATTTTTGGCTTGCTTTAAGGCATACTCCGCTCCTACTGCCCCACCACCTCCCGCCTTGTTGACAACGATGATGGGCTGCCCCCATTCCCTGCTCAAATAATCAGCTGCCGCTCTGGCTACGAGGTCGACTCCGCCCCCGGCAGAATACGGTACGATATACTCCACCTGCTTCGATGGATAGGCAGACTCGGCTGTACCTTGATTTCCACATGCGCTAATGGCTACCGCCAGAAAAAACGACATCATGACAGCCGTCCATTGTTTATACCCTCTCACTGACTCTTCCTCCCTACGCGACATCTACTCCCCGGTCTCGCTCTTCTTTCAACCGTTGCTGTGTCCGGCGGTTCAACATCATGGAGATGATCAAAAGTGCTCCTGCTGCTAGCAAGATGATCAACGATAAAGGTCGGAACAAAACAATGCTGAGATCACCCGAGCCCATCGCCATCGTTTGAATGAATGATTCTTCCAGAAGAGGTCCCAGTATGAAGCACAAAACCAGCGGAACAACTGGCCATTTATATTTGGAAAAAATATACCCAAGTCCGCCAAAAAGAAAGGCGACCCACACATCAAACATGCTGTTCCGCACACTGTATGCTCCAATCGTGCAGAACATCAGGATGATCGGAGCCATGATGCCATATGGCACCCTTGTCAATTTGACCCACACCCATACCATCGGGAGGTTCAGCACGAGAAGCATCGCATTCCCCACGAACATCGAGGCGATGACCGTCCAGACAAAGCTCGCATTTTGTTAAAAAAACAGGGCCTGGCGTCAATCCGTAGATCATCAAGCCTGCCAACAAAATCGCCAATGGCGGTGAGGAGGGAATCCCGAGCGAAAACAGCGGGATGAAGCCCGCACTGCTCGTCGCATTATTCGCTGCTTCTGGTGCCGCCACCCCTTCGATCGTTCCCTGACCGAACTTCTCGGGATGCTTCGATAGCTTTTTCTCCATATCGTACGCCAAAAACGACGTGATCGCAGCCGAACAGCCCGGCAGCAATCCAAGAAAAAAGCCGACAATCCCGCCCCTCAGCATAGGCCCGGCACTTACTCTCAAGTCTTCCTTTTTCGGATAGACACTGCCCGGTTTGCCAATTAGGGTAGCTGTGCGTTTTTCATCAATCCCTTTGAGGACTTCTGTAATCGCAAACAACCCGATGATGATGCTAATCATGTCAAACCCTCCGACCAATGCGGGGACGCCGTAATCAAAGCGCGGCATGCCAGAGGATGGTCCCAGCCCAACTAGTGCGAGCGAATAGCCGAATGCCCCCATCAAAAACGATTTGACCAATGATTCTCCTGATAGACTGACCATCAGTGTGAGAGCCAAAATCATCAGCGCAAAATATTCAGGTGGTCCGAATTTTAACGCTTGATCTGCCAAAATAGGCGCGAAAAAGACGAGTCCGATGACCCCGAGTACCCCTGCGCCAAACGAAGCTAGAGCGGATATCCCCAATGCCGGTCCACCTCTCCCTTTTTTCGCGAGCGGATAGCCATCCAGACACGTGGGGACTGATGATAGCTCCCCAGGGATATTCAGCAGAATCGCTGTCGTCGAGCCACCGTACATGGCGCCGTAATAAATACCTGCCAGCATGATCATGCCT
The DNA here is from genome assembly GCF_050477165.1 of Brevibacillus sp. FIR094. Classification (NCBI taxonomy): domain Bacteria; kingdom Bacillati; phylum Bacillota; class Bacilli; order Caryophanales; family Paenibacillaceae; genus Brevibacillus; species Brevibacillus sp. FIR094. Next base: position 84,016 of record NZ_JBEAES010000009.1, read on the forward strand.
TGTGTCGGCTCCAGTACGGCTGTTACCGGAAGCAGAATCGCAATGGCAGAAGTGGGACCGAGACCGGGCAATACACCTACAAAGGTGCCGATAAGAGCACCGAGTGCTGCCATAAGCAAATGCTCCGGGGTAAGGGCTGAAGCAAAACCAGCCAGTAATAGTTGGAACGTCTCTATGATCAGCACCTCCTTCTCATGCTTGCTCTAAAACAAATCGCCTCCAGGCAGTGTGATATGCAGTGAATAAATGAACACCACATACAGCCCGCCTGTCAAAAGGACGGAGTACACGATGGACATACGCCATCGATAACTGCCGATCAGTATAAAAAAGGCAAAGGAGACAAAGAGCGTAGCCATTGTGTAACCAATCGCGCCGAGCAGCCAAACATACAGCAGCAGGAATAAAAAGCAAAGCAGCAGGCGCAGCCTTTTCCCAGGAAGAGGCGGTCCGAGATTTGGCGAAGAGGCTTCTTCCGTCACACGGAATGATTGGATAAGCAGCACACCTCCAAGCATGAAAAACAATAAACCGAGAATCGCTGGCAGCGTGTGATCCCCTACGTACAACGACGTCGAAAATTCCTCCAGACGATAGGCCTCGAACGATATGAAGACTCCAAGGATCATACTTAGTAAGGCACCAATAAAATCCGGCTGATTATCCGGGCGTCTCATGCGTATCACCTCAGCAAAAAAGCTACCATCAGCCTATGGCTCATGCGCCCATTGTGTGCGAAAGCAAAAAAACTACCATAGCCGGTCCGCACGGGACACAGCATATGGTAGTCAGCTAGATTTCTATTTGGTCGATCAGACGAATAATGGCATGGGCGACTTTCGCTTCGTACGTCTCATTACTTTCGAACTCGCTCCAAAGCTCTTTGATATCGCTGTTCGAAGCATCATCTATTCGCAACCCGCGAAAGGAGGAACCTGGGACGGAGGAAACATCGTGTATCATCAGCATTTTCAAAAGCTTCTCCATATTGGCTTGATTGCGGATCAAATGAGGCTCCATCCGCTTAACCACCATCCATAATTTTTGCGAATTGACCATCGTCGTCACCATCTGCATTCGCTACCCCCATACCAATTATAACTATATATAACTAGTTATAATTAATTATAACCAAATACTCAAGTGAAAAAGTTGTCTTCCGACTGTTGTCGTCCGTTATGTACGAATAACAAATGCCCTCCAATTGGAGGGCATTGATCGTATTGTTCAGATGATTACCAAGGCTCCGGCCAGCCATACTGTATAATCAGATTGGATTGCTTGGCTGGTTGTTCTACTACAACTGGTAATGTAATGAAGGCAGTTAACATACACAAAGACAATATCCATTTCTTCATGACCTATACCTCCTGTTTGGATCTATGATTACTTCCATTATACACGTTTACCAATTTATGGAGTATATCAACGGGAAGATTTTTTTTCTGTGACACATAGAATTCAAAAAGAACGCTCAGACTCTTATCTGCTTGTTTGATCTCATTTGTTGCGCGATAGTAATTCACGCTCTCCACAAGACTCTCGATCCCTAAGTCTACTTCGTTTTTTTGAATGTAAAAGATGCCCTTCGTTCTAAAATACAGTCCCATTTGATTGTATTGATTCGGAGTAGTGAGATTCTTTGGCAAAATAGATGCTTCTGCCAAAAATAGATCACGGATTTTCTTTTCTTCTCCTACCTGTATATAAATCTCCAACAAATCATTCGCAATCACAATCTTGTCATCTTGTGATTGTTGCGCAAGACATTCTTGTAATACCGGAATGGCCTTATCAAATTTCCCTGTCTTTCCGTATAGTTTCCCCCGAATATGTCTGGCATGTTTATGTACTTCGGGATAATCGAACATTTCGTATCTCTCCAGATAAAAATGTCCCAATGTGTAGTCTTCCAGCTCAAAATAGGAAATGATGATCGCAAGGATCGCTGCTGCTTTTTGCTCACTCTGACTATGGTCGATTTCAAGACCTTGTTTACACAGATGAATACAATCTGAATAGAATCCAAGACGCAAGGCATGGAAGGAAAATTTATAGTAGGTCAAAATTCGCTCATTGATATGCAGATAGGATGTATAGTGTAATAGCTCCTTACCCTCTACATAGGTTTGATCTAACTGGCTTAGATTTTCACGACGAATCATATATCGTTGGAAAAGCGATCTTGCCAGATACAAAGGAATTCCATGCTCACGTGAGTAGTCACAGATCACGTCATAAAGAGCCAAGCGCAGTTCTTCATCCACTTCCGTTCCAGCTGTTTGATACAGATAGTCTAAAGAAAGAAATGTATTGCTTTTAGGACAATTTAGCAATTGTAAAGCTACTTTGTTGGTAAGCACCACATTCTTCTCTTGCATCACAGCCTCTAATAGAGTCCGAAGTGTCGCTTCGCGCTTAATTTTATGTAAATAGGGTACGATCGCTGTATACAGTGGAATATCCAATGTTTTTGCCAGTTTCATTACATGCTGCATATTCGGTAAAGTAAATGCATCGGATTCTATCTTACTAATGGTTCCAGAAGCTACACCTGTTCTTTCTGCTAACTCAGTCAGTGTTAAGTTTGCTCTATTTCGATATACTCGTAATATACCCCCAAAGGTTTTTCCCTCTGAAATCACAGCAAATACACCCTCCTGATGATTCCTTTTTATGGATATGATAGCACAATCATCCACGAATGATATAATCGATTTGAATCATTTTTAAATAGATTACACTTTTTTACTGATTCGGTGTTACTACCATTATGCAAAAAGCTTTTCTTAGCATGCAAGCGTTTGCTCAACAATATCAGGATTTTGTGTCTATTAGATTTCAAAGTGAAGAAGGGGATTTCCAGTCCAAGCGCCTTAGAGCCCATCCCAGCTCCTTTAATAAAAAGAAAGCTGTAGCCAGGACTATGCTCTAGAAAAGCATAGCCCGACAACAGCTTCATATATCCTTCGATTACTCCATCGTCAAAACAACCCGACCATTGATTTGGCCTTTTTCCAAACGCTCCAATACATCGTTGATCTGATCCAGCGGCTGCGTCTCGATGATCGCACGAACCTTGCCACGTGCTGCAAAATCAAGTGCTTCTTGCATATCCTTACGCGTCCCCACGATGGAGCCTTTCACCGTCACTCCATTCAACACCGTATCAAAAATGGGGATGGGCAACTCTGCATTCGGCAAGCCAACAACGACGAGAGAACCACCGCGTCGAACCGATTTGTATGCTTGTTCAAACGCCTTCTTGGTGACTGCCACGCTGATCGCCCCGTGGACACCACCCACCTGCTCTTGAATGGCTTGAACCGGATCAACCTCACTGCCGTTTACTGTCACATCTGCCCCTAGTTCTTTTGCCAAGTCCAGCTTTTCCTTGTGTATATCGACCGCTACGACGTTGTATCCCATCGCCTTAGCATATTGGAGCGCCACATGCCCCAAGCCGCCGATGCCGTAGATCGCCACCCATTCACCCGGCTTCACGTTTGCTACCTTCAATGCTTTATACGTGGTTACCCCTGCGCACAGGATCGGCGCTGCTTCCACATCGCCCAGCTCGTCAGGAATACGTGCGACGTAAGCAGCAGGCGCTACGCAATATTCAGCATAGGCACCATCAGCGGAATATCCCCCGTTTAATTGTTGCATGCACAGTGTCTCCCACCCTGTCAGGCAATAGTCGCATTCACCGCAAGCGGAGAATAACCACGGAATGCCTACACGATCACCAATTTTCAGCGAAGTAACGCCTTCCCCCAGCTTTTCGACAACACCTACGCCCTCATGCCCAGGAATCAAAGGCAGCTTTGGCTTCACAGGCCAATCCCCGTGTGCCGCATGCAGGTCCGTATGGCATACACCACACGTTTTGACTTTTACCAGAACCTCACCGTGTCCGACTTCTGGAATGGCGACTTCCTTTACTTCCAGCTTTTGATGGAACTCGTTGACTACTGCTGCTTTCATCTTGACCTTCCTCCTCTTTTTTCCCCTTCAGGCATGTGCGTAAAGGGCAGGTGTTCTTCCCGCCTCCTACTAATTGCAAGCAGTATGCCAACATGAAAACACTTAAAAAGCGAAGTATGATGCGGTTTCCTTTCTTCCAAGCAGCCGATATTGCGGCACATGAGCCGAAAAAACGGCCCGCCTGCCAACCTTTTGGCCGAAAAAGGGTATTCCTCCTTGCCTGCGGTATTACTACGTAGTGGAAAAAGGGGGCGAACGCATGCAAATATCCAAGTTCATGACGCCAGAAATCATTTTCGGGAACCAGTCTCTCGGCCAGGTAGGGGAAAGCTTACGCCGATTGGGAGCTTCTCGCGTCTTTCTTGTCAGTGATCCTGGTGTCGCAAGCGCAGGCTGGGTCGAACGGATCATCTCTTACTTGCAGCAGCAAAGGCTCGACTACCATCTATGGACCAACGTAACAGCCAATCCGAAAGACTACGAGATTCATGCCGGGATTGCCGAATATCGCGCCAAGGAATGCAATGCTATTCTCGGTGTCGGCGGAGGCAGTGCCATCGATGCAGCCAAGGCCATCGCGCTGTTGGCTACCAACGAGGGCAGCATCGTCCAATACGAAGGCGTCGACAATATCCAGCATCCCCTTCCTCCCATGGTGATGGTACCGACAACGGCTGGCTCCGGTTCGGAGGTCTCGCAATTTTCCATCATTGTAGACAGTACACGTAAGGTGAAAATGGCGATCATCTCCAAATCGCTTATACCCGATATCGCCATCATCGATCCACAAACCTTGATGACCAAGGACAAGCTGCTCACTGCCAATACGGGCATAGATGTGTTGACACATGCCATTGAATCGTATATTTCGCTCGCCGCGACGCCCCTTACCGAGGTGCATTCACTGCAAGCCATGCGTCTCATCGCCAAGCATTTGCGCCCATCTGTCGCCAGTCAATACAATACAGAGGCCAAGCAAGCGATGGCCATGGCGAGCCTTCAAGCTGGGATCGCTTTTTCCAACGCCATACTTGGTGCTGTCCATGCCATGTCCCATCAGCTCGGGGGATTCCTCGACGCTCCGCATGGCGAGGTGAATGCCATCCTACTTCCCCACGTGCTTGAGTACAACTACATCGCGGCACCGGAAAAATATAGGCAAATCGCAGAATGCCTCGGTGAAAATACTGCGGGCTTGAGCACACATGCTGCCTCTCGTCTCACACTCAAAGCGGTCAAGGAACTGGTAAGCGATCTGGAGGTGCCCCAATCGTTGTCGGCCATCGGGTTGCATCCAGAGCAAATCGACCTGCTCAGTTCTCTCGCCGTACTGGACGTGTGCATGACGACCAATCCCCGCGACATGACCGTCCATGATGTTGCGACATTGTTTCGCCAAGCCTTGTAGGAGGGTCGTCATGCATACTAAACAAGAGATTTTGGAAAAATTGACCGGGATTCAATCCTCGCGAAAAAGCTATTACAGTGAGCTCGTCTATCTCATCGAGGAGATGAAAAAGAAAAACAAGCAGCTCGCCGTCATTAACCAGCTGACACAAATTCAGATCAACGCCACCTGGCAACAAACAACCAGTTATATCGCCGCACAGCTCTCGCAAATTCTCGTGTTCGAGCATTTCGCCCTGACCATCGTGAAGGGAGGCACGCTCTCCTCCTATCTCGCCAAGTGGAATGACGGGGATTGGCAATGCCATACGCTGACACAGACCGTTCCAGTGGAAGCCCCTGTGCTTACCGGGCAGGTTCATCTTACCCTTGCCGAAGTGCTGCCTGAGCATCACGCCACCTCTGTTCCGTTGCGCAGTCAGTTGAATCAGACTTTTGGTTTTCTGACACTCTTACGCCAAACAAAGCAGCTTGTCAATCGAGACGAAGCCGAATTGATCCAACTCGTCGCCAGCCATGTCGGTGTCGTCGTAGAAAACAGCCTGCTTTTTCACGACGTGAATGAAAAGATCAAAATCGAAGCCCAACTGATTCAATCTGCAAAAATGGCGGCGATTGGCGAGATGGCTGCCGGCATTGCCCATGAGCTGAACAGTCCGCTCACGGCCATCCTCGGAAACTCTCAATTGCTCATGCGCGAGATGATAGATGCTCCAGAGGCTCCCTTGATGAAAGACATCTATCAATGCGGGGTACGCTGCAAAAAGATCATTCAAAACCTGCTCACCTTCTCGCGGCAGGAAGAGTACTTGTTTTCTACTACCTCTATTGACGAGGTCGTAGAGGACGTTCTAGGACTGATTGGCTACCAGCTGTCTGTTTCCGGCTTGACCATAACCCGGGAAATGTCTGAGCCTCCTCTGCTGTTTCATGGAAGTCGTCATCAGATCGAGCAAATTGTGATCAATCTCTTGTTAAATGCACGGGACGCTGTGGCAGGCAGGAAATTTCCACACATCGTCATCCGTTCCTTCCTCGTACAAGAGGAGGACAGCTCTTACGTAGGCTTATCCGTCTACGATAACGGCACAGGCATTTGTGCAGAACAGCTTTCGCAGATTTTTCAGCCCTTCTTCTCGACGAAGGAACGGACAAAAGGGACAGGTCTCGGGCTTTCCGTCAGTCTGGGAATTGCAGAAGCGCACGGTGGGAAGCTGTTTGCTGAAAGCGTAGAGGGAGAGTACAGCAAGTTTACGATGCTTTTGCCACTGTTAGCTGACGAGGAGGACAACGATGGAGAAAAAACGGATTTTGATCGTGGATGATGAAACAGAAGTGACTACCTTTTTCACCTATTTTCTAAAGAAAAAAGACTGCGATATCGTCGTCGCCAATTCTGGCAAGGACGTGGAACGGCTGCTTCATTCGGATTCTACCGGCTTTCACGCTGCCCTCGTGGACCTGAAGCTGCCCGATGCCGACGGATTGACCCTGCTCAAACAGATCAAGGCAGTATTTCCCGCCTGCGAAGTCTTGATCATGACGGGCTTCAGTACGATTAAATCGGCTGTGACAGCGATGCAATGGGGCGCGCGCGATTACTTGGAGAAGCCGTTCGACGATCTGGACAGTCTGGAGCAGGTCATCGACGCGGTGCTCTCTTCTTCCAGCAAACATAGCGATCACCTATCCCAAGAAGCCGCCCAATATGGTATCGTGTATTCATCTGACAGTCCGATGGCCAATGTATGCGCAATTGCCAAAAAATTAGCAAAAAAAGCGATTCATGTGCTTATTGAAGGCGAAACGGGTACCGGCAAGGAGCTGATGGCCCGTTTTCTCCACGGAGCAAGTAATCGCGCCCAGCAGCCTTTTGTTGCTCTTAACTGCGGGGCAGTGCCGGAATCCTTGCTGGAAAGTGAGCTGTTCGGCTATGAAAAGGGCGCTTTTACCGGAGCGCACAAATCCCGCAAAGGCTTGTTCGAACTGGCACATAACGGAACGCTGTTTCTTGACGAGATCGGGGAGGCTCCCCCTTCCATCCAAGTGAAGCTCTTGCGTACGCTAGAGACGGGAGAATTCATGCGCGTCGGTGGCGAACAGATCGGTCAGAGCAATATTCGCTTTATTTCTGCTACCAACCGCGATCTGGAGCATGAAGTCGGGATGAATCGTTTCCGCAGTGACCTGTTGTATCGTCTGGAAGGGATCAAGCTATCGATTCCTCCTCTTCGCGAACGGATTCAGGATATCCCCACAATCGCGCACTCCTACTTGCAAAAGCGCAGTGGAGGCCCGTGTGAAATCGATCAGGATGCCATCGAGCTCTTGCAGCGCTATGATTGGCCGGGCAATGTCCGCCAGCTGATCAACGTACTGAATCAAACCATTGCGTTGCACGAATGCGAACGACTGCGTGCCGAGCATTTGCCAGCGAATTTACGGAGCCGTACGGTACAGGTGCATCCTCTCACTGTCCCCAAACAGATAGAACAAGTCATCGATCACGAATGCGAGCGCTTTGTCGATACGATCAGCCGCCTCGTCACCTCTGTAGACGGGATCGACTTCGATTATTTGATCAAGCGGGTTAAACAGCTCGAAGGAGAGATTGGGCGAACGATTATCGAAAAGGGCTTGACCGAAACGAATGGGAACAGACAGCTTTTAAGCAAAAAATTAAACATCACCAAACGGACGATTCGCTACATTTTGAACGAAAAAGCATAACGTCTGCATTGGCGCATCTAGGAGGCATTCACGTCGTGGTACCCGAAAAACCTTTGTCGCCCCTGAAAAAAATCCCTGCTGACTTCTCTCTATCTGCCGTTATTGTTGGACTCATTGCCACAATGGTCTCCTATGCAGGACCATTGCTGATCGTCTTTCAAGCTGCCAAGGGTGCCGGACTCAGCGATGCTGTCCTCGCCTCCTGGATTTGGGCCATCTCAATTGGGAGTGGCTTGACGTGCATTGTGCTCAGCATCTGGTTTCGCACCCCGATCATCACAGCCTGGTCGACGCCGGGGGCAGTTCTGTTAGTCACCAGCTTGACGGTATACTCCTTTCCCGACGCGATTGGCGCGTATATTTTTTCGGCCGTGGTCATTACGCTCGTCGGTGTTTCCGGTTTGTTTTCCGTCTTAATGAAGTACGTCCCGCAGTCGATTACGACCGCTATGCTCGCGGGTATTCTTCTGTCTTTTGGCGTAGACGTCTTTGTTTCCATGCAGCACCTGCCTGCCTTGGCTCTGCCGATGATCTTTTGCTACCTGTTCGCCAAACGCTGGTCACCACGCTATGCTGTCGTTCTTACTCTTTTGGTTGGCTTGGTTGCCGCCTTTCTTTTGGGCCGTTTGCATATGGAAAATGTCCAGATGTCCCTCGTCCAGCCCATCTTTACAATGCCAACGTTTTCTCTCGATGCGATCATCGGCTTGGGGATTCCATTGTGCATCGTCGCGCTTGCCTCTCAGAACGCTCCAGGAATTAGCGTCTTAAAAGCAGACGGGTACGATACACCTGCTGGACCTCTCGTAACGACTACTGGCATCGCTTCGCTATTGCTCGCTCCTTTTGGTTCACCAGGCATCAATCTCGCGGCGATTACAGCTGCCATTTGCACAGGAAAAGAAGCTCATCCGGATCATACTAAGCGCTACATTGCCGGGATTGCCTGCGGGGGCTTTTACTTAATCTTCGGGATGTTTGGCGCTACGATGGCTTCGGTGTTCGCTGCCTTGCCCAAAGAATTGATTGCTGTCATTGCTGGCTTGGCTCTGTTTGCCTCACTCAGTTCCAGCCTCGCACAGGCGATGAGCGAAGCGAAGGAACGGGAATGCGCCTTGGTTACATTTCTCGTCACGATTTCCGGTATTTCCATTGGCGGGATCGGCGCTGCTTTCTGGGGCTTGATTGCGGGGGTGGTCACCCATCTGATTTTGAATGGCAACGTGAAAAGCTGGTTTGTGAAAAAGAAGAATACGCAGCCGTTGGCATAGCTGCCTGAACGTGAGGAGAGGACGGCGGCACCACTTATAAAAGCGTGTTTGATTCGGAGATGATTCCATCTATCAGCGAAGAAGAGATACTGGATGCAATTTAAAAAACGGCTCCTTCGAACGAATCCGGGGAGCCGTTTTGTATGTTCCTTGCAGCTAGCGGTAAAACCCTTGTTCCTCGGCGTAATTTCCCCAATGCGGGCGGCTACCATCTCTATCCGTAAAAAGATACTCGTCCGACAAGCCCCATGTACTGACCGTCTGCCCTGTTTTTTCTGCGACAGCCGGGTCAGAAGCCAGCGCAACTACTGCTCGACCGATGTAAGCAGGCGTTTCCGACATGATGAAGTGCTCATCTTGCTTCACTGCCTCTCTCCAAGTCTCTTCTGTCACGCCAAAAAGATCGAGCATCGCTTCTGAGCGTAGGAAGCCCGGTGTTAAAGCCAACGCGGTAACCCCGTGTGGGCGCAAGTCCTCTGCCATCGACGCTGCTAGATGAATCGTCGAGATTTTTGCCAAGCTGTAGTACAGATTGCCGCGGTACCGATAGTCGACTCCGTCTGTAATCTCGATGATCAACCCTTTTTTCTGTGCCACCATGAGCGGAATCGCATAGTGACTGGTGATCATATGCGTACGAATGGCGCGCTCTTGCATCAATAGGCCGTCTGCCAATGGCTGCTCCCAGAACGGCGTCCCCCAGTGAGTCAACGGATCTCCGCCCCAGATGTCATTGACCAATAGATCGAGCTGTCCATTTTGCTCCGCTTTTACTCGCTCAAAGAACGCTTTTACCTCTTCTTCCTGCGTATGATCGACTCGCACAGCGATCCCAATTCCGCCGCTTGCCGTCACGAGCTCTGCCGTCTCTTCAATGGTCTCCTGTCGGTCCATATCAGAATGCTGACCACGCACCGTACGTCCCGTCACATATACCGTCGCCCCTGCTTCTCCCAGACTGACCGCAATTCCTCGTCCTGCTCCTCTTGTGCCACCTGCTACCACCGCTACTTTGCCTTGTAATGGTTTCATTCGTAATGTCTCCTTTATCGATTCATACACCCAGAATAACGAAGGAAATATGACAACTGCTGTCCTATTCGTTACGATACAATCAAAGTAATCTTGTTTTTACTTCTAGGAGGGGTTTTTATGCGGGCAGATCGACTCCTTACGATTTTGTTGCTCTTGCAAAACCGCGGTCGCATGACTTCCAAGCAATTAGCAGAAAGGCTGGAGGTGTCCGAGCGAACCGTTCATCGTGATATGGAAGCTTTGAGTGCGTCAGGCATTCCCGTCTATGCGCTGCGCGGTGCAGATGGGGGCTGGGCTTTGGCAGAAGGATATCGCAGTAATTTGACCGGAATGAAAATAGATGAGCTACAATCACTGCTCGTAGCCTCCCCTGCTGCCTTGTTGAATGATCTCGGACTGCATGAAAACTATGAAGCTGCTTTTCTCAAGCTGCTGTCCGCGCTGCCAAAAACCGTTCAGCAGGACGCCATCCACGTACGCCAGCTTCTTCATATCGATGGGGCTGGCTGGCATGAATCGACTGAGACGATTCCTTTCTTATCGACGGTTCAAGATGCTGTATGGCTTTCCCGCAAGCTGTTCATTCGTTACATGCGCGAGGATGTGGCCGTAGAGCGCATTGTCTGCCCGCTCGGACTCGTCGCCAAGCGCAGCATCTGGTATTTGGTCGCCCAAGTGGACGAGGACATGCGGACATACCGGATTTCACGACTGTTGGATGCACAGTTGTTAGATGATAGTTTCATCCGCCCAAACGATTTCGACCTCGCTTCCTATTGGGAACAATCCACTTCGGACTTCAAGTCCAGCCTCCCACGTTATCCTGCGCGGTTGCTAGTCAAAAAAGGGACGTTGCCTGCTGTAAAACAGGAGCGTTATATAAAAATAGCTTCCACCCAAGCCGCAACAGACGACTGGATGGAAGCAGAGGTTGAATTTCATACACTTGCGTCAGCATGCTCGCTAGTGCTCAGCTTCGGCCCACATATCCAAGTGTTAGAGCCACAAGAACTGAAACGTGAGGTCATAGAGCAGACGCGTGCTATACTTGGCCTGTACGAGGTCCCGAATTAGCAAGGACTTTCGTTTCTCGTCCGCACATGAGCAGGACGATTGTTCCCACGATCAGCACCGCGGTAAACACACTAAAAATGAACGTGTAGCTGTAATGATGCGACGAGTAGTAACCGACGAGATACGGTGCGATAATACTGCCAATTCTTCCGACACCGGATGCCATCCCAGAACCGGTAGCGCGCAGCGGTGTCGGGTAATTTTCCGGCGTGTACGCGTACAAAGCACCCCAGGCCCCCAGATTGAAGAAGGACAAGAAGGCTCCCGTCACCAACAGCTCTGTCGTGCCACTGCTTTGTCCAAAAGCAAAGGCCATCACTCCGGTCATGAACAAGAAGGTCGCCAGCGTCCATTTGCGGCCCCATTTTTCCACGAGATAGGCTGCCGCGAAATAGCCTGGCAGTTGGGCCAACGTCATGATCAGTACGTACTGAAAGCTTTTGATCATCGTAAAACCTTTGTCGACCAAAATAGATGGCATCCATAAAAACATGCCATAGTACGAGAAAGCAATCGCAAACCAGACGACCCACAGCGTAATCGTCTCTGTCCGATGAGACGTCAACAACGTTGCAATAGGAACGTTCTCGGCCTGCTTTTTAAACTGCGGAGATTCAGGAATGCTCCGCCGGGCAAACAAAGCGTACACGACAGGCAACGCCCCGATCATGACAGCCACGCGCCAGCCATAGTCTGGAATGACGAAGTACGAAATGACAGCTGCCGCGATCCAACCGACCGCCCAAAAGCTCTCCAACAGCACAACCGTACTTCCTCGCTTCTCCGGTGGCGCGAACTCGTTTACAAGCGTCGAGGCTACTGGCAGCTCGGCACCCAAACCGAGTCCCATCAGGAAGCGGAACAGCAGCATGGTCGCAAAACCAGTTGCGAAAGCGCTCGCAAAGCTCGCCAAACCAAACAAGACCAAGGTCAGCAAAAACACTGGCTTGCGGCCAATTCGGTCAGCCAAATAGCCACCTACAATCGCCCCAATTGCCATACCTACGAGATTGCCCGTCCCTAAGAGCCCGGCCTCTTCCCCTGTCAAACCCCATTCCTGTCGTAATGCCACCATAATAAAAGATAAAAGTGCAACATCCATGGCATCGAACATCCAGCCAAAACCGGCTGCCCAAAAACTTTTTTGTAAGGCTTTGACATTCTCGTTCCCTGCTTTCCTTTCTTTTGCGCATGATATTCGCGCCTAGTTATCATTTCGCTTTTTCGCCCAATATCCTGCACGAGGAAAAAAGTTCGACTATTGTGATAGTAGACTTTCCCAAGAAGCTCCATTCTAACCAGACCATGACGAAAAGGCAGTCCGCTGATTCGTAAGACCGCCATTTTGAAACAAGAAACAAGGGACTATTGTTCTTATTGCGGAAGCCGCTGAATGAATCTGTTCATGAGCAAAGAAAGAGAAATCAAGATGGGAGGGTCGTCCGGATGAGGCACATGAAGAGTAACTTGCTGATGAGGGACGATCGTAGTTGGTGTGACAATGATTGGTTTCTTGGAACGCGTGCGCAATGTCTCGTACGGCAGGAGAAAATCCATTGCCTGCATGCCCCAGGCAACAGACGTCGCCATCAAGTAATACGTGCCCGGCTTGACATTGGTAAAACAAAAATTGCCTAGCGAGGGCAGCAATGTTCCGTATAAAGGAAGACCTTCTGGGATTGGCTTGGTAAACAAACCAATCAAAATGACGCCTTGAAAAGGCTCTGTGGACTCGATTGTCCCTGCAATGGTCATCGGTCGCTCGGGGGCTGGATGTAACCGAGTCCACTCTGTCAACTGCTGCAAGGAACGGAGACGATCTTCCGCTAGCTGGGCCGATTCACGAAATTCGCTAGGTGATACCCCGACACGCTCCGTAAAACGGGTAGAGAACGTCCCCAGGCTCTGCTGGCCAATTTCCAGACCAATATCGCGAACACTCATGTTCGTGCGTAGCAGTAAATCCTTTGCCCTTTGGAGTCGCATGGTCGATACGTAATAAAGGGGCGGGAGACCGATTCTTTCTTTAAAAATCCGCGCAAAATGATACTGGCTATACGCAACATGATTCGCCAACCGGGAAAGCGGCAACGGCTCGTCTAAATGCCGATGTATATAAGCGATCACTTCGTCAATTTCGGTATACCTGTTCATCAATCGAGCCGCTCCCTCCTTCTTCTGCACAGCAAAACACAGAACGTTTGTTCTGAATTAAAATTTACCATATTTTTCTGACAGATGGAAGAGGAAATTGCAGCACTTACGCTTTCGATTTCGTTTTCTGCAAACGGATTTCGTCCAGAAACGCTTGCATCGTATTCGTTACAAATGAATCTTTTCTGCGAATAAAAACGGTTATCACCTCATGATAAGGCTCCGGGATGCGATGAATATGAACCGTTCCGCTCTCGACCAAGTGATGTACCGCCGACTTCGGCAAAATGGTAATGCCGATCCCCGCTGCTACGCCCCCGATAATTGTCTCAAACGTTCCGAATTCCATCACTTTTTTCGGAATCAAGCCCTCTACCTTCATCCAGGTCTCTAACCGTTCTCGATACCCACAGCCCTTCTTGTAGAGCAAAAGAGCTTTCCCTGTGATATCACTGGCAGTGAAGGAACTGTTTTTCGTTACCAACACCAGCTCCTCTTGAAACACTTGCTCTTGCTCGATCAAAGGATGGTTGATCGGTCCACTCACGAACGCTCCATCCAACGCGAGATCCAATACTTTTTGCAGCAAATTCTCCGTTACGCCCGCCTTGAGTGAGATATCCACATGCGGATACTGGCTGCAATACGAGGATAGCAACCTCGGAAGGGCATTGATCGTCTCGACCATCCCAACCTCCAGCACCCCGGACGGCTCGGAAGCCCGATGAAAGTACTTTTGCATTTCTTCGAATTTGGCGATGATCTCTCGCGAATATTCGAGCAGGCGCTTCCCTTCTGTATTTAAGGTCATGCCTCGCTTGTTGCGATAAAACAAAGGTGTCCCCAGCTCTTTTTCCAGCAGCTTGATCCGCGCCGTCACATTCGACTGAACATAACTCAGCTCGGCGGCGGTCTTGCTCACGCTGCCCAATGTGGCGACCATCTGGAATATTTTCAAATCGTTGATCTCCACGTTTCTCCCCCTCATTCCATCTATCACTGAAAATGATATATAAAGTTATTATCAATCATTATACTAACATATTTCCATCCAGTATGATGTGGTAAGTCAACTTTGTCAGCTTCAGATTGAAAAGGAGAAATCGCATAATGAACAAGCAACTACTTTTCGGGTCTATTTTATGCATGGTCGCCAGCATGTCATGGGGGGCGATGTTTCCAGTTGCGCACATCGCACTGCAAGAGATCGACCCATTTTACTTCTCATTTCTTCGCTATTTTTTCGTAACGATCATTTTGTGCGGTTTGCTCTGGGCAAAAGAAGGCTTGTCTGCTTTTCGTCTTGAGGGGCGCGGGAAGTCTCTGCTGTTTTTTGGAACAATGGCGTTTACCGTCTACAATATGGGAGTATTTCTCGGACAGGATTTGATGGGAGAGCCAGGCACGATTGCAGCGTCTATTATGGAAGTGCTCATGCCGATGATCTCGATTGTACTTTTGTCCATTACCACTAGAAAGCTGCCGCCGTATTATACTTTGGCGACGATTCTCGTAGCTTTGGTCGGCGCTGTCCTTGTTATTACCAATGGCAATCTTACCTTCTTTACTACAACAAGTGAGCATTTGATTCCGTTGTTCTTCATTTTCATCGGTGTCGTGGGTTGGGTCGTCTACTCGATCGGCGGCGGGCGTTTTAGCACGTGGTCTACGCTTCGCTACTCCACGTTGACTTGTCTCTTGGGAACAGGATTGAATTTCGTGATTGTCACGACTGCCTCACTCTTTCAATGGCTTCCGGTTCCTACTGTCGAAACGGTAATGTCCATCAAGTACGAAATGGCATTTATGGTTCTTTTACCCGGATTTGTTGCTCTTTTGAGCTGGAATGCAGGCATCAAGCTGCTCACTCCGCTCAACGGCATTTTGTTTATCAACCTGGTTCCGATCACGACCTTTGCTATGATGGCGTTCCAAGGTTATGAGATCAGCCGTTACGAATTGTGCGGTACCTTGCTCGTGATCCTTGCGCTGATCGGGAATAACCACTTCCAAAGAAAGCAACTACAATACCGTTCCGTCACAAAGCAACAACCGAGTGTAAGAAAAGTTCCGTCCATGTAATCTAAAAAAGTAAGGATAGAAATTCAGGAAAGCCTGAATCTCTATCCTTTTTTTATATCGACAGTCGTCCCTACCCCTGCGTGATCAGAAGGCCAAGTGATCCGAATATTGTCCCACTAGTACCTTCGTCGTTTCAATCCAGAGCTTCCGGTGCAAAATCGTCGGACCGAATCTTCTTTCCATAAACCGCAGCATGGGCTCGTTGTCATGCTCGATAAAGCACATGCCAAAGGGAAACGCTGGCTGAGCCTGTGCAATGGTTTTCATCAACAAAGCAATTCCTCTTGCCTGATGCTGATACTTCTCTTGTACGAACATCGTTTTGTACAAAAGCAGATTACCAGCCATTCGCTGTACGATCACCCAGCCGATGACTTTCCCCTGATAGCGCAAACCTGTACTGTAATCAGAATCGAATTTTCCTTCTTCAAAAAACGGAGACAACAGCGGCGTGTACCATTGCCCTTCTCCCTGTTCAATGTCCAGTCGCTCTGCTGGTGTCAGGTCTTTCCAGGGAAAGAGGGTAAAACCTTCGGGGAGCGCCAGCCTCTCCACCCAATGGCATTCACCCAACCGCATCGAGCCGAGTGTGTACATATAGGTTTTTACCTTTGGCAACTGCCAGCCTTCCCTGATCGCAATTTTGGAGAGCCATGAAAAATCTTGTGCTTTGATGAACCCAGCGAACTGTCCATCGCTGATGCCTTGCTCTCTCATTTTTTGCTCAGCGTGCCACAGCAGCTTCATGCCCATTCCCCGCCGTTGATGCCCCTCTGCTACCACGAGCTCGATGATCTTGGCCTGTCCTTCGTTTACAGCAGATCTCCCCAACACGATGCCCGCAGGCTGATTGTTGTTAGATGCCCCGAATCCCCAAACAGATGAGCCGTTGATCTGGTCCAGCAACTCCAGGTGCTTGGGGTGTACTAACGATTTATACGCCCGTGCAGTGCTAGTAGTCAGTTCCTCTAGTTGCAATGTTCGTACCTCCTCGATGGACTTTGGCTTACTCATTGCTTGGGTTTTACAGGTGCTGTTGCTGTGCCTTGTATAAGATTCCCGGCCTTATCCCTCATGAAGCCTGATTCAAAGGAAACCTTGCTCTGTTCCGTGATGAGAGACCCGTACGTGGTGTAGAACGTATCTTGGAACGTTACGCGAATGGTGTTTCCGGACACCTGGAATTTGGCATACGCCGTTACCTCTCTCTTGTCGTCAAAATTCCCGGAAGGTGAGAATAGCATTTTCAAATTGGGGTTCGGGTCATTACGAAGTGGTTCTGAAGCCGACAATGTATAGGTTGTTCCCTCTTCGATGACGTCTGGAGACAATTGGGGGGAAGTAGCATCAAAGCCGACACCAATCTCCTCTGTATCCAGCAAGTTTTCGCCCCGATACAGCTTGAACACTGCATAAGAGTTGTCATCTTCTGTTACCGTTGGCTTTGCCTTGATCGTCACTCCATAATCTCCATGGGTCATTTCCAATAAAGACTCGTCGACCTCGACGGTGATGTATTCCTTTTCATTGATCACAAAACGGTCCAACTGGTTGTCATAGCGATACGAGAGGGGCTGATTTTTTACAGATACCTCAAGATATTCGCTCAATGCCCTCTTGTCCATTGCTGGCTCCCACTTGTCGGCAATCGTTACTTGACGGGACTGGGTCGGAGCAATCGGCAGCTCGATCTCGGCATCAGGCAAGCGATCTATTCGCGGGTTGTTGAACAACAATTGTGCTTTTGCTACATAGGACATCCAGTGTGTTTTTTCTGGGCCCTCACTCAGAAGCTCGACCTTGGCATAGGCCGCATCGATCATTTCCTGAGTAACCTTGGGCCTCAATTCAACCATATCATTATTCGTATAAAGCCCCTCTACTGCTTGCTTTGCTTCTTTCAGCAAATCTTTCCCGTTGTCCAATAATGTTTTCGCCTTTTGGATATCCGCTAACAGCAATACCTTTGTCTCCGAGCCGTCTTTTAGCTTCTCTACCTTTGCCTTCGCTGCATCGATCGTGCTCTGTGTCACTCCCGGTTTTAGCGCTGTCTGGTTTTCATCGGTGAACAAGTCACGAACGGCTTTTTTTGCATCGACTAGCAGCAAGTCGTCATACTGCTCCTGTGCCTTCTCAATATCGGCGAGCAAACCCGGCTTTTCCGACACACGATTGTCCAGCCCCTCGACCAGCTTCTTCGCATCATCGATCTGTTTCTGGGTCGTTCCTGCCCGTAGTTCTTCTTTCTTCCCATTCGTAAACAGGTCTTCGACTGCTCTCTTCGCTTTTAGCAGAGCCGGGATCGGCGGAGGATCGATTGGAGGCGTAATCACAATGACGGGGTCTTTGAAACGGATGGAAAAACTGTCACTCGTAACATCTTCCTGTGCGCGCTTGATGTGTCGCTTGTCGATCGTGAAGCTGACTTCTTTTACATTGTCCGCGACTGTATGCTTCCTGGCCTGTCCTGTAAACAAAATGGTGAGCTCGTCGTCGCTCTCTTGTTTGCTCTCCATACCCAACCCGTCAGGCAGATTATGTACCTCGATATCATCGGCAGACAGTTCACCAATGAACTTGCCGTTAGACAGCTTGATCGTTTGTTTTGCCGTGATGCTACCATCGTTTGCTCCTGCCTCTTCTATCACCGCCTCGCTGACAGAAAGCGCGGGCAAATCAGGCAGCTCGGCTCCATCTATAGCTATCTCAAAGACGGCTTCCGCCTCGTCCATTTTTGCCGCAATTTCTACCAGGCCTTCATTCTTGGCTGTTACCTTGCCCTCGATGTTGACGAAGGCCATTCGTCTATTGCTAGAGCTCCAGAGCAGCTCCCGTCCAGTAACGATGCGGTCATTTTCATCAAAAGCAACGGCGATCAGCGTTAGCGATTTATCCGTATGATCTTTGGTAGATAGCCGGGCATCCTCTGCGACCGCTACCAGCTCGATCCGCTCTGCTTTTGTCCCTCTTTCAGCGATCACGAATGGTTCAAATTCCGCTTCTTCTCCGTCATACTGCAAGCGCAAGGAAACCGTCTGTTCTTTTTTCGCTGCACGAATCGGTGAAAAACTCAGCAAAACAAGCTGCTGTTCCTCTAGCCAGACAAAGCTCTTGATTTTGATCCGAGTGGGATATCGATCATCTATAGTGGCCGTCAAACGGAAATCCTTTGCAACAGGTGCCTTGTCAGGAGTTGTCTCCAATCGATAGGCAATGAAGCCGTTGGTCGATGTATGCCCCTCTGACTCTAGCAAGGACTCCCATGACTGGTTCTCTTCTTCTACTACTTCCCCTGATGCCTCTCGTACTTCCTCATCCGTTTGGTCTTCAGCTACTGACGGGCTGGCTGTCCCAATTGTCTGGATTTCTTTAATCGGATGCGAAACGGCTGCATAGGCATTGCCGACAAAAGAAAGTAAAAAACCAGTGGAAACAACGGCCGTTAGAATGACTTTGGCCTTTGGTTGCTTTTTACCCATATGTAAATACCCTCCTCTTTTTCTTTTGTATGACAAAATAATGCAAACTAATGCTATCAGAGGAGGAAATGAAAAAAACCTAACAAAAGTTAGGTTTTTGACGTACTTTTTTAGACGAGTAATAGATCGACAAAAGACGCTTGATCCAGCTTTCCGAAAAACTCCTGAAGATTGATATCGGCCAGTCGATCACTGATAGAGGAACGATCATACGGCGTATCGCTCAGCACTGCTTCCAGTTCTGCTACATCACGTACACCGAAGAAATCCCCGTAAATTTTCGCTTCTTTAATTTTGCCTTTCTCAATATCAAGCTGAATCTCCACGGTGCCGATATCGAAACGTTTGGATTGACGGTAATTGCTTTTCGGAGACTTGCCGTAGTTCCACTCCCAAGTCTGGTAACGGGAACGGGAAAGCTCGTTGATTTTCTCCCAATCCTCGTCTGTCAGCTTGTATTCTTCGATCTCTCCTTCTCCAAAAATCGAACGGAGAATCGCCAGCCGGAACTCTTCAATGGTCATCTTATTCACCAAAAACTCCGAAATGTTGGCGACGCGGCTGCGGATGGATTTGATCCCTTTGGACTGGATCTTCTCTGCGTTTACCTTCAGCGCAGACACGACATTTTCCATCTCCGAATTAAAAAGCAGCGTGCCGTGGCTGAACATGCGTCCTTTGGTCGAATACTGCGCATTGCCAGAAATTT
Source organism: Brevibacillus sp. FIR094 (assembly GCF_050477165.1). Taxonomy (NCBI): domain Bacteria; kingdom Bacillati; phylum Bacillota; class Bacilli; order Caryophanales; family Paenibacillaceae; genus Brevibacillus; species Brevibacillus sp. FIR094. The sequence continues at coordinate 103,944 of NZ_JBEAES010000009.1, forward strand.
TCCGTTCCCCGACCTGTATGTCATTTCGTCCAGTCAGCTCTGCTTCTACCCCTAATGTTTTCAAGGCTTGTACCACGGGAGCCGTGAATTTGCGGAAATTGTGGAAGGACTCGCCGTCATCATTCGTAATAAAGCTGAAGTTCAGATTGCCGAGATCGTGATAAACAGCACCACCGCCAGACAGTCTGCGAACGACGTGAATGTTGTTATCCTCTACATAGGTCGCATTGATCTCTTCAATTGTGTTTTGGTTTTTCCCGATAATGATAGAAGGTTCATTCATATAAAACAGCAAGTAGTCGTCACTGTTGGGCAAATGCTTCAGGGCGTACTCCTCAATCGCTAAATTGATGCGTGGATCTGTTATCCCTTGATTATCGATGAATTTCATTCGATAGCCTCCATCCGTAAGCGTTCTATCTTCCTATCATACCATTTCCTGCTGGTCTGTACTGCTTTCGAATCTACTCATACATGCAGCAACGTTTACTTATATAATTTTTTTGTGGATTTTTTGAAATTCCTCTATAAAAACGTTTTCATTTTGTCGATAAAGGACGTAAGTCTAGGGCAATCATCTTGGTGTTTTCTTTTCTAGATTAAATACTATGGATCAACGAGGTGTTCTTTATGAAAACAACCAAGTTCTCCCGTTCAAACTCTCTTCGTACGAAGCTCGTCCTGTTATGTCTCCTGCTATTGGCGATTCCTTGCCTCGTCATCGGATTTCAGGGCTATTCTTCTGCGAGCGCCAGCTTGGACGACTTGGGCAGCCGCATCTTAAAAAACAACGTGAACCTGACAATCGAAATGATTGATGTTCTCCAAAAACAAGTCGAGGCGGGTAAAATCAGCAAAGAAGATGCACAAGAGCAAGTAAAAATTCACATCCTCGGGCCTAAGCAATCGGATGGAACCCGCTCGATTAACAAAAATATCGATTCCGGTGCCAGCGGATACATGCTCGTTGTAGATGAGAAAGGTGTCATGCTCGCTTCTCCTTCGATTGAGGGGAAGAATCAGTGGGATGCAAAAGATTCTGACGGTATCCTTTTTACCCAAGAAATGATTAAGCGCGGTCAGGAAGGTGGCGGCTTTACATACTATCAGTGGTTGAAGCCAGAAGAACCAGACGTTCTCTATCCGAAAATCGCCTACTCCAAGCTAGACCCTCACTGGGGATGGATCGTAAGTGCAAGCAGCTACATGGAAGACTTCAATGCCCCTGCCGAAAAAGTGCTGTCTGATTTGCTTCTCGTGCTGGGACTCTTCTTGATTGTCGGATTCGTCGTCACGTGGTTTGCCTCCGGGTTCATTTCCAAGCCGATCTCCTTGGTTGCTGAGCGCGTGAAAGAAATTGCTGGTGGTGATCTGTCCGGTAAAGACATCGTGGTAAAAAACCGTGATGAAATTGGACAATTGGTGCATGACGTGACCCACATGACAGAGAATTTGCGCCAGCTCATCTCTCGCGTCCGCATCAGCTCTCTGCATGTCGCTTCTACTTCTGAGGAGCTGACGGCGAGTGCAGAACAGACGAGCAAGGCAACTGAGCAAATTGCCACTACGATGCAAGAGATCGCCATCGGAGCAGAGGATCAGTCCAAAACGATCGATGGAACGGTCAAGACGATCAACGACATGTCTTCGCGCCTGCAACAAATTGCATCCAGTAGCGAACAAGTCTCTCTGACAGTCGATACGACGAACATGCTGGTTTCAAGCGGCAACGAAGCGATTGACGGTGCCATCGCTCAAATGAATTCCATCAACGTAACTGTCCACGAGTTGGCAGAATCCATCAAGATGCTTGGTCACCGCTCTTCGGAAATTAGCAAAATCGTTGAGGTTATCACCTCGATTGCCGAACAAACGAACCTGTTGGCACTAAACGCTGCAATCGAAGCTGCCCGTGCTGGAGAGCATGGACGTGGATTTTCTGTCGTCGCCAATGAAGTACGTATCTTGGCCGAGCAATCAGCAAAATCTACTCAGCAGATTAAAGACCTCATTAGCGCGATTCAAGTCGATACGAACAAAGCCGTATACGTGATGGAGACGACGACATCTGAGGTTTCGGCTGGAATCGAAGTCGTACATGAAGCCAGCAAGGCTTTCCAGGAAATTTTGTCTGGAACGACAGAAGTAGCACGTCAGATTCAGCAAGTGACCACAGCCACTCATCATATGACAACCGGAGCAGAGCAAGCTGTCCATTCCATTGAAACCATTGCCACCACTGCAGAGACAACGGCTTTCGGAACACAAAACATATCTGCTGCCGCTGAACAACAATTAGCCTCTATGGAGGAAATTTCGTCCTCTGCTGCTTCCCTGTCAAAAATGGCGGACGAGCTGCATGAATCGATTCAGCAATTTAAGGTGTAACCATAAACGCGCAAACGAAAAAGGCTGCCTTTGCTGGTCACCCCTGACCTCGCAAATGCAGCCTTTTCCTCTCCATATCAACACCTATCTAAGCCCGAGGTGATTGCTCCGCTTCCCACGTAATCGAAATCGTCGTCCCCTGCCCGACAGCTGTTTTCACTTCGATTGAACCACCAAACGCTTCCACTAATGCTTTGGTAATGACCATCCCAAGGCCAGAGCCTTCCGTACGGGACTCGGTGTCTGTGCCACGATAATACCTCTCAAATAGTCGATCTGCTGTTTCTTCATCCATCCCACTACCATTGTCGCTAAAAATGAGTACAACTGTCGACGGCTCAACGGCCTGTAAGCTGATGGACACAATCGTACCACTCTCGTTGTGAATCAAGGCATTGGCAACCAGATTATCCACGATACGCTGAAACCAAGGCTTGTAGATGAGCATGTAAACAGGTTCGGCAGAGGGGGTAAACCTGATACAGTCTTCCGGGTACAAGGGATGTTTGGCTGCCTCCGTGATGGCTTCAGCAGTGCAACCATTCAGGTCAACGAGCTCGACTGTAGGAGCTCCTTGTCCGTTCCTCAATCGATACGTCAGCGCCAAATCGTTGATCAAGTCTTCCATATATGCTGACTTGTCCAAAATAATTTTGGCGAAAGTATGTACCTCTTCTGTCGTCCACGTATACTCCGCATTTCCTAACAGATGCGCGTACCCTTTGACAGAGGACAGCGGTGTCTTCAAATCATGGGAAACACCTGCGATCCACTCATTTCTCAATTGCTCCGTTTCTTGGCGAAGCTTTTCGTTGCGGTAAAGCGTTTGTGACAAGGAGTCCATCGAATCAATCACATCTTGGTAAATACGGTATTTGCGCTTTCTCTTCCCTCGCTTGTCTTGGCTGACTGGAACACCATCCGCATTGGCAGGCTCCTCGTACTTTCCTCCACGCAAAAAGGTCAGCCATCGTAAGACGTGAACAATCGGTGCGCCAAATCGCTGTCCGAACAAGTAGGACACAATCCCGAAGACAAACATCGCCGACAAGAGCAACACGCCCATCCCGATGAAAAGGGCCTTACTTTCTGGTGTCAAAACCGGTTCTTCCCCGGGTGTCATTCCTGGCAACGGATAACTGAGTACCCAGGTTTGACCGCTTTTTTGATCATACTGCGATACGATTGTTGCTCCGTAGCGATCCGGGTATATCGAGCGTAGCGCCAGCTCTTCCACCGAGAAATCTTTGATCGCTTTTGCAGGCTTATTGAAGGAAGCCAGCTCTGCTCCCTTCGGGTCTAGGAGCTGCACCCAGCCCGCTTTACTCATCAGTTGATTTTGGATGCTTGGAGGAAGCATGATCTCGTTATTTTTACGATCAGCCTCCTTAATCATCTGCTGCAAGAAATCGTCATCGCGGTTCGTCATCCCATACAGCAAGGTGTGCACCACACCGTCTTTTTCCTGTATCCATAACGATAACCGATACGGAAACGGGCTTTTTCGGAGCCAATAAGCCGTTAATTGGCCAGGACCGTAGTAGCTAGGTACGTCAGGAGGGGTAAAGAAAGAGTCGGTGACATAACCCTTTTCATCAATCCGCTGAAGCCACCCTCCGCTTTCTCGTACCTTCTCCAGCAGCTTCGGGTCAAAACGTACATCCTCTCCCTCTACTTCAATAGTCTGGATCAGCCGTTGCAAGCCGACACTCTCAAATTCACGTGAGGACTGTACTTTTGTCATTTCTTCAAGCGTCCAATATAACGTAAACCCGGCTAGCACAAAGAGGATAAGGCCAACCAGCACCAACCACATGATCAGATGGAGCGCGATTCTATTCTTAATATTCATAAGGAAGGCCCTTTTTCACCATTTTGTACCCGAGTCCCCTGACGTTCACCAAAAACTCCGGTTGCGCTGGATCGGGCTCGATGCGTTCCCGAATCCGGTGGATATGTACCATGATGGTGTTGTCGTCACGTAAGCTATTCACGCCCCATACTCTTTCGTACAGCTCGCTTTTCGAAAATATCCGATTCGGATTTTTGCACAAAAATAGCAACAGTTGAAAAACAAGGGACGGACAAGGAATGACCTTCCCCTCCACATAGAGCTCCCCTGCTGCTTCATAAACTTGAAAACGCCCAAAATCATAGCCCCCTTGAACGGGTGCTGTAGATACAACCGTGTTCGGTCTGCGCGTACGGCGAAGCAATGCCTTGATGCGTGCGACGATTTCCATCGGATTAAACGGCTTCGTCACGTAATCATCCCCGCCAACGGCAAATCCGGTCAGCTTGTCAAAATCGGTATCTCTCGCACTCAAGAACAGGATCGGCGCATCCGTTAGACGGCGGATGAATGGACATGCTTCTATGCCGCTCATGTTCGGAAGCGTTACGTCCAGGACGATCAGGTCATAGCTATTTCGTTCGCATGCACGAAGCGCCTCCTCAGACGTTTTCACCTTGTCGATCGAGTGGAATCCTTCTTTGTGCAGTACGGTCTCAAGCAATTGGAGAATGGCTTGCTCATCGTCCACGAGAAGGATAGCTGCATCTTTCACGATCACTTCGCTCCTTTTGCGCTTTTGCGTTATCCTCCATTTTATCATGCGTAGTGTCAGCGCGCGTCCGCAACAACCTTAACGGAATCATAATTTTGCGTACGTTCGATTTAAGAATCCTGTAAGCCAGCGTTTCATGTCCGATAAGAGTGGCTTTCTATAATGGAGCTAGCGCTTAGAACAAGATAGGAGTGGCGACATGAAAAAAGTTTGGATTTCACTCGGTGTAGGAGCAATTCTATTGACCGGATGTGCTACGCAATCAGAAGCAACCGCAATACCCTCTACTACTGAATCCCCCACAAAGAAAGAAGGTGCAAAGGCGATGACGGTAAAAACGGAATCTTTTGTGCAAGCTCTCCTTAACGGAAAAATAGAGGATGCGTATGAGCAAACAAGCTCATCATTCAAACAGCAGGTTTCAAAAGCACAGTTTGTTGAAGGGTATACTGCTTTTAGCAAGGGGTTGAAGTCGTGGAATCACCATTCCCACACATCCGTAAACGGCAGCGATTATGATACCTGGGTGGATCAGGACACCAAACGAGGCCTCGTCCTTACAACGGATGAAAAAGGGGTCATTACGGGCGTTTTATTAAAGCCGCTGCAAAGCTACCCTGATACCGACAATGCTTTGACGAAGCTGACATATAACACCCCGTTTACAGGTGAGTGGTATGTGTTCTGGGGAGGTCAGAATGTCCTTTCAAACTATCACTATGAGGTGGAAAGTCAACGCTATGCATATGATCTGATTCAGGTCAAAGACGGATTATCCTACAAAGGTGATCCTGCGAAAAACGAGAGCTATTTCGCCTTCGGACAAGAAATACTCGCACCGCAGGCAGGAACCGTCGTGCATGTCGTCAATGATATCAAGGATAATGTCCCTGTCGGAGCGATGAACGAGCAGCAGCCCGCTGGCAACGTCGTCATCCTCGATCATGGTAATGGAGAATTCAGCTACTTCGCCCATTTGAAGGAAGGCTCCGCCAAAGTAAAGGTTGGCGATCGTGTGGAAAAAGGGGATTTGCTTGGGGTATGCGGCAACTCTGGCAATTCCAGCGAGCCTCATCTGCATTATCAGGTTTCTGACGGCAAAGATTTGTTCAACAGCAAATCGATTCGCGTGCAATGGGAGAACGGATTGAATCCGCGTCAAGGCGAAAGCATTACCGCGAAATAAATTGTATATTGAAACAGTAGCAGTCCATCCTTTTGTCTTGTATCCAAAGAGATGGACTGCCACTTTCTTTTAGAGGACAATATCATACTCCATTATCTTCGCAGTCTGTTCTGCTACTTCCGCGCCTACTAATCGTTTGATGATGTGAAAGGACATATTGATACCCGCTGAGATCCCAGCAGATGTCACGATATTTCCTTCATCTATGAATTTTACTCCTTTTTGCACAACGACTTCTGGAAATTCCTTTTCCATTCGTTCGAGACCTGCCCAATGGGTCGTTGCTTTTTTGCCCGATAATAAGCCTGCTTTTGCAAGTAAAAAAGCTCCTGTGCAGACAGAAACCATGAGCTCCACCTGCTGCATTTGCTCTCGAATCCAATTGATCACTTGCTCATTATGCATTTCTCGTTCCCTCGCACCTACCCCACCAGGAATGATGAGAATATCAAAAACAGGCATATTGCCAAAGCTGTAATCAGGTTGAACCTTCAGACCATTGAGCGCTTGAATCATGTTCCCTTTTTCCGATATCGTTTTTACACGAAAAGGTATATGGCTGCCATTTTCCATGGATGTCACCGAGAATACTTCAAACGGACCTGCAAAATCCAGAACCTCCACATCGTCAAACAAAAAAATTCCTACTCGCCATTGCTTGGTCTCCATGTGGATCTCCTCCATTCCTCATTTGGATAAATTTTACAACAACTCTTCAGGGAACATCTCTTGTTTTTTTCGCTGTAAGAATCTGCTAGAGTCATGGATAAGAAGAGAAAAAAACGATGGAGGAGGTCCACTGTCTGATGAGTACGAGCCCCAATATTATAGAGGTCGCGTCCCTCATAGGAGAACCATCCCGCGTCTCCATCCTGGTCAGCCTGATGAACGGTAAGGCACTCCCCGCCAGTGAACTCGCCCGAAACGCAAAAGTCACCCCCCAAACGGCAAGCACGCATTTGGCAAAGCTGGTGGAAGGCGGTCTTTTGGTCAGCGAATCGCACGGCCGACATCGCTACTATCGCCTGGCCAGCCCCGAAGTCGCCCAAGCCATGGAATCGTTAATGACTATCGCTGCGCCAAAGCCGGTTCGTTCCTTGCGCGAATCCGACCAATTGCGAGCCATCCGCTATGCTCGCACCTGCTACGACCATCTCGCAGGCGAAGTGGGCGTTGCCCTGACGCAGAGAATGCTGGAATTGCAGTTGATTAAAACATCCGATCAAGACTACGTGCTCAGTGAAGCGGGAAAAAACAAGCTGCAATCACTCGGCGTAGACCTTCAGGCCAAGCCGAAGAGCAGGCGTCGTTTTGCCCGTCCGTGTTTGGATTGGAGCGAGCGTCGCCACCACTTGGCAGGCAGCCTCGGGGCCTCGCTCACCAACCGCTTTTTTGAGCTTGGCTGGATCGAGCGAGTGCCAGGAGGGAGAGCAGTCCGTGTCACGCCGTTAGGCAGCTCTGGATTTATGACCGAGTTCGGACTGCATGTAGATGAATGCAAAAAGCACAGCTAGCTACTCTGCCAGCTGTGCTTTTTCACTTACTTGCCTTCGCGGAGCAAACGTCCAGTTCACCAGGAAAATCCCTGCGAAAATCAACAATCCGCCCATATAAACATGCCATTGCACAACCTCACCGAGCAGCAACCACCCCGACAAAACACCGAAGAACGGAGCGAGGAACAAGAAAGCACTCGTCCGGCCCTGATCTCCGTGATTCAGCAAGTAAAACCACGTCGCAAACTGCACAATGGAAGCCATGATCGCGAGCCATAGGACGACGAACACAGCGGTCGGTGTCACAATCAGCTTCGGCGTTTCCAGCGTGAGCCCCATTACAAGGAGAAGAATTCCTCCGAACAACATCTGATAGGCAGTCATCACCCACACATTGAAACGGACTCCCCACTTTTTGACGAGAATCGTAGCAATTGACCACGCTAGGGCAGACCCGATGCCGAACAACGTCCCAGTCTCCCATTGCAGATGGAAGCCAAGCGTGATGAACACCCCAACCAGTCCAATCAGAACACCCATCCATTGCGTCAGCCGATAAGATATTCCTAGAAACAACGTTCCCCATATGACCACGAGCAATGGATTCATAAACGTCAGGATCGAGGATTCACCCGCTGTGATTGTACGCAGACTCAAAAAGATACACCCCATGACTGCGGCCGTCTGCAAAAATCCGATCAAGCACAGCTTCCCCCAGTCACCCGCCGACTTCGGAAGCGGCTTTTTCCATACCCACGCTCCCATGATTAGTCCTGCCAACGTAAAACGCAGTCCTACCAGCAGCAATGGTGAAAAATAAGCTAATCCAATCTTTCCTACCGCAAAAGACGAGCCCATCAATGATGTCGTCACGACGACAAGTATCCCGAACAAAATTCGATTCATGGCATTGTTCCCCCCGTTTCAGGCAAGCTACTTGTTTCTTCTTACTTGTAGTGTACCTGACGGTTAGTTCGATGAGGGTCGAAGTGTGCAAATGGTTTACAGTCGGTACTTCTCTACCATCTTGATCCCGATTTGATTCAACAAAACAGCGAGCACCTTCCAGACCGTTTGACGATAATACGGCAAATGTTTGACATACACCGCTGTATATTCCGGTTCCCCTTCCGCTCCCCTGTCCGCTTTGAATGCGCCTACGCCCGCACTTTGATGGAGCAGGATGCCCTTGCTCTGTGCTTCTTGTACCAAGAGGCATGACAACATCCGATACAGCCCGGTCTCTTTGGGAAGCGTCGTATCATAGCCGAATAGCGGTGTCGTCATCACACCATTTCGCTCAAAATAGCCAAGTATGCCGTCCAGTCGTCCGTCTTTTTCCAAGCCGATGAGGGTCAATGTCCTCTTTTCCATCGCCAGTTGGACAAACTCCACCGAAAACTGTGGATTATGCTGGGAGTATTTATCCAGATACAGCGCGTTGTATAAAGCAACGATTCGCTCAACATGCTGTTCTCCCAGCTCCTCATGGCGCAGGATGCGATAGCCGGATTTGGCAAGCATTTTCCGATCGCGATTGAGCGTATTGCGGACCCGCCACTTGCCCTGCGCTGGCCAATCGGGGTGGAACAGGTAGACGTAGCGACTCGGAACCATGAGATAGCCCTTCTCTACGAGTCCCTTGTGGAAATCCGGATACAGCCTGCGACAAACAGATCGAAACGCGATGATATGACCGGGGAACCTTTGGATGCAGTTTTCCGTGATCTCCTTCACTTCATCTGAACGCACATCATGATACAGATTCGTCGATAACAGCCAATTGTTGACGATGACCATTTGGTTGCATTGACTTTTTTTCATCCAACGTCCAAGCCCTGTCAGTACAGTCGACAATACCCGCCTCAGCACCCCTGAATCGAGCATGCCTAGCTCTTCTTTCGCGTACGTCACGTAATGGGTAAACACCGAACTGACATACGAATTGTCGTACTCGGTATCGTTCACCGTTACGGGCATGATCCGATCGCCTACACGGAGTGCATGCATCCGCGTCTGTACATTTTGCACATAGCGAGATGGTTGTTCCGTCATCATGGGCAACAAATAGCTTTTGACGTAGTCGGCATCCTGCGCCTGTTCCCAAGGGATTTGTCCCGCCGAGGCCCCTTCATACCATTCAATCAATTGCCTGCTCACCTTGAACAAACATCCTCTCTACCCGCCGCAATTTTTTCGTACCGAGATTCAACTCGTACAGTACAAACACAATCGCAGGCAATTGTCCTTGCTGATCGGCAATGACTCGCTCCAGGCCTTGGCGTACTCGCTCCTGCTCTCGCATGGACGGTCCCGCCCCATCCTTCATGAGCAGTGCTACCTCAACATGCTCATAGCTTCGCTGACGTACTGTATACTCTTCTATCTCATCGGACGAGGTAATGACAGCACGACGGATGAAATCAGGAAAGACCCATATCCATCGAGCTTCGTTTTCATGGCGAAAAACAAACAAATCATCTGCCCTGCCCTCAATCGATTCCAGCGCCATAAACACCGAGCCGCACGGACATGGTGTACGCTTTTCCGTCAAAATGTCGTTCAAACGATACCGGATAATCGGCTGTGTCGTCCGGGAAAAGTCTGTAATGATCGGAAAGAATCGCTCCTTTTGCTCATCGAGATACTCCTTTTCCACCACCACGAGGTCTTCATTGATATGCAATGTCCCGTGTGAGCAGCTCACCGCAAGCAGCCCTTCTGTGCATTGATAAATTTGATGCACGATCTGCCCGAACACTTCTGCGATGTATGTTTCATCCAACGGGTCCAGCACTTCCGCCACCGAGATCACCTTAATCGGAGATATCCGCAATTTCCCCTGACGCTGGGCAGTCGCGAGCATTCTCAACATCGACGCTGGCGCAACCAACACCGTCGGCTGATACTGATTCAGGTGATCAAGGTGCTGGTCGAGCGGTATTTGCAAATCGAAGAACGAGAATTGAATGCGACGCCTGTTGACCGCGGTATACAGGTTGCTATTCGCTCGCAAGAAAAAAGCAATCCGCTGTGTCGACCATAGCTGACCAGGCAGTGCTTTCGCCAAAATCACCCCTGCCCATCTCGCCTGCTCCTGCGGCCCCACGAGAAAAAGCCCGCGATTGCCAGATGTCCCAGAAGATAAGCCTACCGTCACGCCATTTAAGTGGGGAGTGAAATCGCGTGTCGCTTCTGCTTTTCGTGCAATCGCAAATGCTTCTTCCTTCTTGATTCCGCACGTATTTAACTCGTCAAAATGATTCATCATGCGCTTTTTATCAATCGGCTCCATCTGTCTCCATTGTTCTGGCGCTCCCAATCTCTTTTGGTAAAAAGGAGAAGCTGGCAAAATGCGCGACAACATCGCTCTGACCTGCGCTTCTTGCCATTTCACCAGCTGCTCACGCGAGGAAAACCGACGGGCAAGCCACTTCGTTTTTACATACTGCTTTAAGAGTGTCATGATCTCCATGTGAACTCTCCTCTGCTGGCCTGCCAGACTTCTCCGCAGTGTGTCGGCATGATTTTCATGTCGGGACGTTGGCGGGATAGCACATGCAGCTTGTGCAAATGCTCGCGATACGCCTGCCGATCCGCCATGATCAACCTAGCCAGCGGGTGAGGCAACAGGTTGCCACGATAGGCTTCACTCGACCAAGCGGCATCCGCACACAAAAATACATCCCCATGATCCTGATCGCGCAGGAACACACCGAACTGCCCGATTGCATGTCCGTTCAGATCGACGATGTACAGACTCTGATCCGCAAACAAATCGTAGCCTTCGGCGTATGGCGCGTAAGCCTCTGGCAATGCCACTAGCCCTTTGCGATCAATAAAAGTCACCCGTTCTTCGAAATCATCAGGCATCAAGTCAGGCAAGTACGCCTCCCGTAGCGCCGCCCACCCCGTCTTTCCCTTTACGTGGTTGTATGCACTCTCGAAGCAGTATAGTCGCGCATGTGGAAAATCGCGCAAACCTCCAATATGATCGGCATGAAAATGGGAAATGAGAATACCCGCTATGTCTGTCGTTTTGATTCCACGTGCTGCGAGCTGTTCAGAAATACTCTCATGTGCCTCCGAAAATACCGGCGTTATTTTGCCGTACAGCGAATAAGGAAGCTGGCTCGTGGCTTCAAAAAAACGCTGCGAATAGCCCGTATCAAAAAGCAGCAAGCCGTGAACAGGATGCTCGATAAGCCCTGCGATCGCGTGAAACGGAATGTTTTTCATCCGGCCACCTTTTCGGGAAAACATCTCGAGCTGCTGGCAGTAGCCCGTGTCCATCAGCGTCAGTTTAACGTCCATCATGCTTCCTCCACCAATCTGTAAACGTCTCGATGCCCTGGGCAATGCTCACCCGCGGTTCATAGCCCAGATCGCGCTTCGCCTTTGAGATGTCCAAGGTTTGTGACTTGGCGAGCACGCCTACCGAGTAACGCGTCAAAACCGGCTCGCGATAGCCCAAAACGGTCTTGGAGAGTGTCTCCAGTACCCAAGCTGCCGCATACGCCTTCCAATATGGCAACTCGCGCGTTTTCAGCGGAACTCCCAAACGATGGAACACATCTGACAACACCTCGATCATCGTTACTGGCTCCCCATTTGTAATGTTGTAAGCCTGTCCCCATGTGTGCGCTGGAGAATCCATGCACAAGATCAGCGCGTCCACGACATTTTCCACATAGGTCAAATCAATGATCGCCTTGCCTCCGTCGATCAGCGGAACGAATTTCTTTTCATTGGCGCGGATCAATCTGGGAAGGATTGCATTGTCCCCTGGGCCAAACAAGGCCCGAGGACGAATCGTTATCGTCGGAAGCCCTTCGAGAAACGCCTTGTCGACTTCCAGCTCCGCCTGATACTTGGTCTGTGCGTATGTATTGGCAAACCGTACGGGCATCGGCTCATCTTCGCGGATCTCCAGCTTGTCGTCAAAAGCAAAATAAATACTCGGAGTCGATACATGGACCAGACGCTCTATGCCGTGCTGCTTGCAGCCCTCGATGACATGAATGGTTCCTGTCACATTTGTCTCGTACATGTCACGGTACGTTCCCCACGGGGAGGAAAAAGCAGCCACATGATGCACGATGTCCTGATCGCGGAAAGCCTTCAACATGGCCTCTCTGTCTCTTAGGTCTGCCCGAAGGAATCGAATTCCCTGCTCCTGCAATTGCCGGCCGATTCGTTCGTCTCGTCCTTGCGCTGTCACCTCATAGCCCATTTCATGCAGTCGCGTAGCCAGTTTCTGTCCGAGGAACCCTGTTGCCCCTGTTACTAGAACTCGTTTATTCATTTCTTCCTCACGTCCTTACGCCTCTTCTCCGTTCCATTCGATATCGCTCGTACTGCAAGCGATCATGCTTTTTCTCGTTCGAAAACTCTGCCAAGCCAAATCTGCCAGCATAGAGAACTGATCAAAAAAAGGCCGTGGATCATCCCGCCTAAACAGTACATCCCTCGCAGAAAGCATGTCGCTCACCCAACGCTTTGCCTTCTTGCCATTCGTCATGCCAGCAAGGCCGTATGTAAGCATCGCCATCCCTAGCATACAAGCTTGTTTTCCAGCAGGAACAACGGTTTTTTCCCGATCAGAAAAGTAAGCAGTCGCAGCCTCTTGCTGTCCTGTAAACAAATGCACACCGCTTGTCAGGCGTGGATTGCATTCGATCACGTATAGCTCTCCCTGCTCATTCTCCATGAAATCAAACGCGATTTGTCCGCTAAACTTATGCCGTTGCACGAAGCGACTAACAAATTCTCTTACCTGTGGATGGGCTGAATAGGCGAAGTGAATCGTGGCACCCTGCCCTGCTGTATGTGTTGTTTCGTAATCGGCGTACAAGGTGAGTTGTCCATCCTGAGCAACCGCGTAGCTGCACACCTGTCTCCCCTTTATAAACTGTTGGACTAGCCATGGTTGCCTCACTATCGGTTCGGGTAGCGTAGACTGCCCTACCGCAGAGGAAGGGTCTGCCATGATCTGTACATGAGCTGCGAAGCGAGAATAGACGGGCTTCAGCACAACAGGCCCCCTTGCTTGTAGCATGGCCTCCCGCAATTGAGCAGGAGTCTGTACCCGAACCGTCTGCGGGACCAGTGCTCCCACCTCGCGCGCCATTTCGGCAAAAAGCCATTTGTCATGCAACGAGCGCAGTACTTCTATTCCTTCTACAAGCACTTCGCCATAGTCAAGCAAGCGATCCCGCCCACGTGAGACGTAGAATATCTCCTCGCAAGTCGGGATCAACAGATCGATACGCTCACGCTGCATGATTTCGCACAGCTTTTCGATATAAGCATCGGGCTGCTGACGTGGAGGAGGCACTTGATAGGAACGCTCTACATAACGAGAGTGCTGGCATAAATGTCGCCGCGCACTCTCCGCTACAATGACCCGATGTCCCGCAGAACCCAGCAAGCGCGCCAGCTCCAACGTAGCTGGAGCTCGTCCTCCTGTCAGCAAGACTGATTGTTTAGTATTCAAGCACAATTCCCCCGAGAGACAAGCCGGCAGATGTGCCCAGCAGCATCAGGTGATCGCCTCGCTGTATCCGATTCTGCCCAATCGCTTCATGCAGCGCCATTGGAATGGAAGCTGCAATGACATTGCCATGCTCTGCTAGAATGTTCACCATTTGCTGGTCGCTAAAACCGAGCTTGCCTGCCATGATCCGCATCGCCATCCCACTGGCCTGATGTGGAATGACTGTACGAATTTGCTCCTTGGTTACGGAAGCTGCGGACAGCAAGCGATCTACAAATCCGGTAATCAACTGCGAGGTCAGGCGAAAAATTTTCCGTCCGTCCATATCAAATGCAAAGTCTGCTTCTCTTCCTTGCGCAAATTGGCTCGGGTGGATCAGCGTACCGCCACCCCTTATTTCGGAATAGTGCGCTCCTTCACTGTATGTTTTCATACTTGAACCCAAGATGCAGGAACTTTCTGTTTCTGGCGTCCTGCCGATGACAACAGCCGCAGCTCCATCTCCGAACAGCACGCAGCTCTCTTTTTGTTCCCAATTCAAACCTACGGAGGATATCTCAGTTGAAACAATCAAGACTCGCTCGTAAATACCAACCGCCATCTGGCACGACATCACATCCAGCGCAGTGACGAAGCTTAGGCATGTCGCATTTATATCAAAGCAAGGAATACCTGTTTTGCTTAGTTGAAGCTCTTCCTGAATCAAGGCAGCCGTGCATGGGATTTCCTGTTGCGCCGTCCCGCTTGCACATACGATACAATCGATATCGTGAAAAGTAAGTCCCGCCGCTTCCAAAGCACGCCTAGCAGCGATGGCTCCCATCTGTACTGCCGTTTCGTTCGTCACAAAATGCCTGACGCTTACCCCGGACTTTTTCTCTACCCATCCAGCCGCAAGACCCAGCTTTACTTCCAGTTCTGCTGCTGT
Organism: Brevibacillus sp. FIR094; assembly: GCF_050477165.1. Taxonomy (NCBI): domain Bacteria; kingdom Bacillati; phylum Bacillota; class Bacilli; order Caryophanales; family Paenibacillaceae; genus Brevibacillus; species Brevibacillus sp. FIR094. The sequence continues at coordinate 119,005 of NZ_JBEAES010000009.1, forward strand.
CACTCGCCGAGTGGGCAAGTATTTCCCTGTTCCGAGGATTTTGATTCTTCTCTCCATAATCTGTGTCTCCCTTTGCTCGCATTACTCATACACCATTCGACATCTGCCATTTATTTTACCTAAGTTTGTCGATTTATGGTAAACAGAATAAACACTTGGTACGAAATACCCAAGTGTTTTTGTATGCCACTTTTTTCGTTACACAAGCTTTGCGACTCGTTTCCAAACGACTATAGTAAAAATCGATAACCGACACCCCACACCGTCTCGATGTATTGCGGCTTAGCCGGATCGCTTTCTATTTTTTCCCGTAGCTTGCTGATATGCACCGTCACCGTTGCGATATCCCCGTACGAGTCGAGACCCCAAATCTTTTCAAACAGCTCCGTTTTGCTAAATACCCAATTGGGGTGGGTTACCAAAAAGAGCAGAAGGTCGTATTCCTTGGAAGTGAACGACACTTCGTTTCCATTGATGTAAACTCTCCTCGCCAGCTTGTCGATGCGAATCCCACGAAGCCTGATCTCCTCTTGTGCCGTACGCGGTTTGGAATCGGAGACGAGACGGTCGTAACGGGCCAGATGGGCTTTGACCCTCGCTACCAGTTCGCCCAAGCTAAAAGGCTTGCTGATATGATCGTCGGCTCCCAGACCCAGGCCACGGATCTTATCGATGTCTTCCTTTTTAGCGGAGACGAGCAGGATCGGAATATTTTTGGCTTTCCGGACTTGCTTGCAGATTTCGAAGCCATCCACGATCGGGAGCATCAGGTCTAGAATCAGGAGGTCATACTCCTCTTGCAGTGCCTTTTGTAAGCCCGTATCGCCGGAAGTAGCAACATCGACCGAGTAGCCGTTTGCCTCCAAGTAATCCTTTTGCACCTCTGCGATCACCGTGTCATCTTCAATGATTAAAATGTGTTTCATTCCACGTCACCCCCGGCTCTCTTGGGATCTGGCAAGGTAAAACAAATGCGGGTCCCTCGTCCGCTCTCACTCTCCACCCAAACACGACCACCGTGCCCCTCCACAATTTGTTTGACGATGGCGAGTCCAAGACCACTGCCTCCCATGGCCGAATTACGCGAAGGGTCCGCTCGATAAAAGCGGTCAAAAATATGGGGTATGGCTTCTTTTTCAATCCCTGTCCCATTGTCACAGATCGTCACGATCACTTCACCGTCGGCTTTCTCCACTTCCAATCGGATCAGCTTCTCGTCCTTGTTCAAGTACTTCAGGCTATTGTCTACGATATTCATGAGCACGCGATGAAGTTTTTCCTTATCAGCCATGACGGGGATCGGACTTTCATGATGCTCGTCATAGCGAATTGGAACGCCGTGCATCCGCGGGTCTAGCCGCAGTTCCTCGGCAAACTGAGCCATATATGCTCGCATATCGACTTCTTCAAAGTGAAAAGGAAGCTTGTTCAAATCCAGTCTCGAGAATAAAAATAGCTCATCAATCAGACGGTCCATCTGTTCTGATTTGATGGCAATCATCTTCATATATTTTTCCCGCTTGGCTTCTGTGTCCGCAATCCCTTCCTGGACCGCTTCCACACATGCTTTGATTCCTGTTATGGGTGTTTTTAGATCGTGCGAAATACTGGAAATCAGTTGTTTACGATTTTCTTCATACTGAAGCTGCAAGTGGATCGAATCATACAATCTGCCACGCATCTCTTCAAATGCTTCTCCCAGCTCTCCTAGTTCATCTTTGCGATGGAGTTGAACAGGGCGCTCCAAATTGCCCTCCTTGATTTCGTTCGCTGCCTGCTTTAAGGCGTACAAAGGTCGAATGATACTGCGTGAAACAAGAAACGTTAGTACACCGTTCGTCAGCGCCACAATCGTTAGCAGACTGAGAATCAATGCGATAACAAAATAAATACCTGTCTCCATAAATGGGAAAGAGTTCGCGAGGAAGTAGAGCTTTCCTTTACTCTGATCAGCAAAAGTGAACTCGTACGTGTCAAACGTGTAGCCGTCCTGTTTCAATTGCCTCCAGCTGTGCATACGCCCCTGATCCGGCTGCCCCTGCAAATAGTCAGGCAAGTCAGCACTATCAATCGACTGGGAGCGGAATAGTACTTTTTCGTCCTTTGTCAGTATCAATGCTCCGCCAACTGCATGAAGCTGCTCATCCGTCTCTGTTAGCATATTCTGGTTCGCCAATTGATCGGGAGCGTATTTGGCCATGAATGTGACACCAGCAAACAACTCGTCTCGTTTATTCAGAGTATCACGAAGGAACGGTTTGCCTGCTTCTCGTTCCCCCCAAAAGTAATTCGCCAATCCCGATGCCACCAATCCAAACAAAACAAGGGGGATAATAATCATGGCAATATAGGAGAGCAAAAGTCTTGTTTTGATCGACATGGTTCTTCACCCCCTTGTAGTCATGGTTTACTCGGAATTGGAATGCTTCGTCCAGCCTTTTCTCCACTTGTTCTTCATGTCCTCGCGGGAAACCTTCTCGACTTGCTTGCCAGTAAGATCGATGCGTTCAGGTGTGGTCGTACCTAGATCAGACAAGCGGATATCCAAAGAAAGCTGGAGCTTGTGCTCTTTCCCAGACGCGTCCGTTCCCGAGAGGTGCACCACAGCAGATTGCTGTTCGATTTGATTTTTTTCGTCGATCTTGGCGTTCAGCAATACTTGGTCCACTTGAAAATCCTCTTGCAAGCGAGGGAGCTGGATAGATAGATGGTTTTCAGAGGAAGACGCTTCTTGACTATGTTCGGCGAGCTTATCGTAGAGAATCGGTCCGGCTGCTTGAATAAATGCCGGAATTTGCTCTTCGGAGAGCTGAAGCGACGTACGCTTGCCTCCATCTGGTAGATTCTCAACGGTCGCGTTTTTTCCGAGATCGCCGAATATCGTAGCAAATAGCTTATGCATCATTGCGCCGCGTTTATTATCGGTGTCATTTTCTGATTGGTGTCTTCCATCCACTTTTTCCATGACCCGATAAACGTTACTATCCCCTTTTTTAACCACAACTTGATCCTTTTCCAGAAAGGCTTGCATGCTTTTCTCACCCAGCGTGTCTGTAAAAGTCGCATCTACATTTCCGATGTGCTGGCCATGATCGATCTTTGCGACTCCTTCGAGTGTGAGCAGCTTCACTCCGTTGTCTGTGAGCGCTAGCTGCGCATGGGCCGTCATGCTTTTCGCTTCCTTCGTCTGATGCAGGGCTGATTCATATACGCCCATCGTATTGCTATCCGCACTCGCTGACGCCCCGTATCCCCAAATTAATGCTCCTGTGATTCCAACCGACAAGCTGATACCCAACCATTTTTTTCGCATGTTGATCCCTCCTATTTTCATCGAAAGCAACTGTCATCGCTTTCTATACCAGTGATGATAAATAGAGGGTCTAAACACGCTCTAAATCAATTCTAAAAAAAGTGTAAAAACAATTCCATATGCTATATTGAAAGAAGAAGAGATCAGCATGAACCTGAAGTGGAGGCATTATCGATGAGTATGCAAGAAGGCTATATTGAAGTTCCTGGCGGAAGAGTATGGTACAGTCGTGTCGGCGAAGGGGAGAAACCCCCTCTGATCGTCCTTCACGGAGGACCTGGCAATACGCATGATCCGCTCAAATCAACGCTTCATGTCTTAGGCAACGACAGACCCGTCATTTTCTACGATCAGCTCGGGTCAGGAAATTCTGATCGCCCTACTGATCTGAGTCTTTGGAAAACCGAACGCTTTGTGGAAGAGCTAGCTTGCATCAGACAAGCCCTTGGCTTAAAAGAGGTTCACATCCTGGGGCATTCGTGGGGCACCATGCTCGCAGCAGCTTATTTGGTGGATGCCAAGCCGGAAGGGGTACAGAGCATCATCTTCTCCAGCCCATGCCTGAGCGCAGAGCGTTGGAAACAGGACGCAGATCGTTTAATCGAGCAATTGCCAGTGGATGTGCAACAAACCATTACCACACACGAAGAGCAGGGCACAACTGATTCACAAGAATACCAGGATGCTATGAAAGAATACTACAAGCGCCATGTGTGCCGCCTTGATCCAATGCCAACAGTCATGACAGAAAGCCGTCCAAAAGCGAACAAAGAAGTGTACATGACGATGTGGGGACCATCTGAGTTCTGCCCGACAGGGAATCTGAAAACGTTCGACTACACGCCCAAGCTGCATCAAATTAACATCCCTTCCCTGTTCGTTTGTGGGCGTTATGATGAAGCGACGCCTGAAGCGACAGGTTACTATCAATCTCTGGTGCCAAACGCCGAGCTCCATGTCTTTGAAAATAGCTCGCATGTTGGCTATCTGGAAGAAACAGACGAATACGTGCAAGTCATCCGCAGCTTTTTGCAAAAAGCAGATAAGAAATAAAAAGCCGTAGCCTCGCTGGCTTAGCCTGACATATAAAAAACGGAAAGACTTCGTATCGCTGAACGATGCGAGTTTTTCCGTTTTTTTATGAACCTGCGAATCCTCATTCTTTTTTTAAGAAAAGAAGGGAATTAAGTATGTTCAACCCTAAAATGATGAAAAACATATAGGTGGACCTAGCATCTCCGCTTAGATTAAATTCATCAGCGATGTAACCCATAATCATAAGATTCGTTCCAGAAACGATTACGGAAATTGCTGAAATCATGCTAAGTGTGAATCCATTGACAAGATTACCTCGTTTCTTTTGAAGCAATAACGCAACGGAAGTAACTAGTAAGCTTATGATAAAAGTAATCAAAACGAATCTTAATAAATCGTTTATCTCCATCCCGACCATGACCATCCCCCTAATCTGTCTAACAACGTAACGAAGCTGTCCAAACTAGCCCCTAACAGAACCACTTCGAACAGCCTCTTTTTATCTCTCTCTATCTATCTTGTTATTTCAACCCGATATGCTTGTTATACACATCGTACACGGAACGTGAAATGATCGCAGCCGATCTTCCCCCATAACCACCCTCAGGAACGATTACGGCTACTGCCAGGACAGGATCGTCGACTGGGGCATACGAAATGCTCACACCATTCGTAATGCGGCGGTGCATTTTCCATCTTGTCTTTTTCTGTCCGGTTTTCTCATCTGTCACCGTCACCGGTACATAAATATCTTGCTCAGATGTTCCTGTCTTTGCAGCTACCTGAAACGGCATTCCTTCATACGCACGGACTGCCGTTCCCCCTGGCTTCGTCACTAACACCATGCCTTGCTCTAGAATGTCCCAATATTTATCTGGATGAGGAAAGGTACTCATGGTTTTTGGCGTGTAGGTTTTCACCAGTTTTCCTTCTGCGTCTGTGACCTTATCTACCATCTGCGGCTGCAAACGAACGCCTTTATTCGCTAATGTCGCCGCAAACTGTGCCAATTGCATCGTCGTTGCCCGAACTTGCTGCCCGAAGGAAGCTTGCACCATCGCTGCTAATGGTCCATAGTTTTCATCCATCACCAAATAGTCTTCTTTGCCCTTGTTTTCATTCGGCAAATCCACGCCAGTCTGAACGCCTAACCCGAATGCGTGATAGTACGATTGCAGCACGGCCGCTGACTCTTTTCCTTTTCGGCGGGACAATTCCTCCCCGATTCTCGCCATGTACGTATTCGATGACTTTTGCAGGGAAATTGCAGGGGTAATCATGCCATGCGCTTTGGAACTGTCGTTCTTAATCCGGTCTGTTCCACGTCCATAGTGATACACCCCTCCATCATTCCAACGATCGGAGGGAGAGATGATTCCTTCCTGCAAACCAAGCAATACCGTAATAGGCTTGAGGACAGACCCTGATGGCACAATGGAACCCGGATGCTTGTACCCCTCCTGAATGGCCGCCTCGCCCGTTAATGGCCGCGTATCGTATGGCGCTTCCCGAATCGTCCCATTCGTCACCACCAACTTGATCTCGTCATACGTTTTTTGATCCGGCCCCTCAATCCATACGTTTGAATCGTATTCTGGATAACTGACCATCGCGACGACCTTGCCTGTCTTGACCTCGACTGCCACGACGTACGCTCCCTTTGCTGCCCTCGCCTCAGGGATGGATGCACGCATCTTCGGAAGAAACTCTCGGATCGAATCCCGGATATCTAGCTGGACCCGCTGATCAATGGTGAGATACACATGATTGCCTGGGACGGACGGAACTTCCTCCACTTGCTTGACAACTGTCTGATTTGCTGCGACCTCATACATCCGGTAACCATTGCTCCCGCGAAGCTCTTTTTCGTAAGATAGCTCAATCCCATCGAACCCAACTAACTGGTTCGGCAAATACCGCGTGCTCTCATCCTTGTAGGAGGCGAGCTTCACATTTTCAGCAATATGAAAGGGCCGAACATACCCGACCGCCTGTACGGCGATTTGCTTGGGATCGTATTTCCTGATCGGTTTTGTCACCACTTCAATCCCCGGCAAATCGCCGCGGTGCTCACCCAGCACCGCGATTTCTTTTTCCGTCAAATCCACCTTCAGATCTTTTTCCAAATAGCGCGGCAATTGTCGTGCCGCTTCCACATAGTTGCCTTTCTCGTAGGCATAGCCGACATCCATCTTTTTTAACAGCGTGGCCTTGTCGACGCTCAGTATTTTCTCCAGCTTTTCCACCAGGTCAAAGTACGCTTTCTTCCCCATGACCTCTTGTTCACGAAAGACAGCGAGATGGGAAGGCCGACTTTCGGCAATGACATTCCCGTTGCGGTCATAAATGTTTCCTCGCATAGCGGGAATGTAATCTTTTTTATACGATCTGTCTGCCAGCTCATTTGCATAATTGCTCCCTTGCTGGATTTGGATTTGGGCTAATCTCACAATGATTCCTACAAACATCAGAAATACGAGGATATAGACGATTTGCAGTCGTTTTAAACGGTCATTTTTTGCTTCCTTCATACTTACTCTCCCTATTCTTTCAGTACCTTTGTGAAAATCCGTTTGATACGTGCATCGAGTACATGACTGCCACCCCGACCACGGACATCTTCGATCATCATGGTAACCAGCAAACGCGGATCGTCTACATTAAAAACGGCGTACCATCCGTTTTCCAACCCGATCTCGCCCTTTTTCTGTTTCAGCTCAGCTGTTCCAGTCTTGCCCGCCATGCGAATGCCAGGCACGCGTGCTCCTCTTCCTGTGCCTCGCGGGTCTTCCATAACTTGTATCAAATGCTGCTTCACTGTGCCAGTCACATCAGCAGGTATGACATCCGTCTTCCAATACCCACCTTTTTTGTCTTCCTTCAACAGTGATGGATAAATGATATTTCCGTCATTTGCAAAAGCGCTGTACACCAAGGCGAGGTGAAGCGGTGTCATCGTTACCTCGCCCTGACCGTAACCGGAGTCTGCCAATTGAATCTCGTTTTTGAAACCATCGTTATACAGCTTCGATTTGTCCAATGGATATGGAATCGGGAGAGCTTCATGGAATCCAAACAACTCGCTCTTTTTCACGAATTGCTCCTCCCCCATGGAGAGCGCCGCTTTTGCAAAATAAATATTGTCGGAGTACACCAATGCTTTTTCCAGATTGACAGGTCCCCCGTAATCACTGACCCGTGTTACCTCGTAACCACCCCAGGACGCATCCTTTTGCCAATGCAGTCCACGGACGTGGATACTGTCCGCAGGGGTAATTGCTTTTGACGCAAGTCCAATCGCTGCCGTAATCGGCTTGAAGGTGGAGCCCGGCGCAAACCCTCGCGCGAATCGATTGAGAAGCGGCTTTTGCGGGTTTTCATTCATTTGCTTCCACTCCGTTGCCGACATCCCAAGCACAAACGCATTCGGATCAAAGGACGGCGAATTGACGAGTGCCAGTACTTCCCCGGTCTTTGGTGAAATCGCCGCAGCCGTGCCTGCTTCGTTTTTCAGCTCCTGGTAAATCGTCTGCTGTACTTCAGCATCGATGGTTAGTGCCAGTGGCTGTCCATGCTTGGCGAAGCGTTCCGCCACGGTCTTTTTTTCCGTTCCATCTGCATCCGTAATGACGATGCGCCCACCTGCACTCCCTCTTAGCTTCTCCTCAAAAATCTGTTCCAATCCTGATTTGCCAATCACATCAGACGTTTTATAGCCCTGATCCTTTCGCTTCTCGTACTCTTCCTGACTGATCGCTCCTACATAGCCAACCAGATGGGCAGTCGCGTCATGATAAGGATAGTAGCGGACTTTCTTTTTTTGCAATTTGAGCCCTTCTGTTTTTTCTAATTGCTTGATCCGTGCATCGTCCTGCGGCAGCGTGGCAATCCGGATAAACTTGGTCGACTTGCTTGTCGTAGCTTGGACCTTCGAGGTGAGGGCATCCAACGGAATGTGCAAGAGCTTGCTGACCTCCATTTTCCCGTTCTGGGAAGCCTGGCTCCATTCTCCCGGATCTATCCCGATATCTATCACAACACGCTCTGTTGCCAATGGACGCCCGGCCCGATCCGTAATTTCACCTCGTCTGGGATACACCGTATTGGCTCTTACTTTGTCCCCTTCTTTCATTTCTGGAAAAATAAAAGAAGGATTCCAATGAATGTACCAGTCCTCCAAGTCGTTCTGCGTTTCTTTGACAAGTGTTGCTTTTCCCGTAAAGGAAATCGGTTCAATGAACGTTTCCATCGTCAGCCGGTAATGAAAGTTGATCTGCCCATCCTCACCTGGCGTGACATCGCCATTGTACATCGGCTCAACCGCAATCGCTTTGGCCTCGATTCCACCGTAAATGTTTTGGTAACGCGAAACGAATTCTTCTTTGCTGATGGTCTTCTTTGTATGTAAAGAAAGCTGCTCGTACATGTCAGAGAATTTCTGTTCTCCCCACTTTGTCGAATACGTGGTGAATGCTGCCTTCGCCCTCTCGCCATCCGACTGCGTGGTGTCCTTCCAAAAGTCCCAGAAAAGATAGAAAAACCCTGATAGAACAACGACAAAAACCGTCCAAAATACTATCCATGTCTTTTTCACTAGTCATTCACCTTCCTTACCACACGATATTACAGTCGGATACCATAATATATGGGAAAAAGATGATGACAAGATGATACTATCCTCATAGGACGATGATAAGTGTCAGACGGTTACATCAAATGCAAAAAAACACAGGAAATTCATCCTGTGTCTGTCGTACTGCCTACTATTCTTCCCACATGTAACCGAAGCGCGGGATCGTAGTGACGTTCTCGCCATATCTGCCCAGCCGCTTACGCAAGCGATAAACGAGAGCGTTGATCTCGGCTCGTCCAACATCCGGGACGCTGCTCTCCGCATTCAGCAACCGCTCCGGCCAGACGAGTACCATGATTTCATCATAGCTGACCGCCTGATTCGCACGTTGGTACAGAAGCATGAGCAAGTCCATATCTTTTCCGGTCAAATGGATTCTCGCACCATCGAGACGAATTTCTCTGCGTTCCAGATTGATGACCAAGCCGGAAGTGGAGGTCCTTTCTTTTGGAATCGTCAAAGGGAATGAGAACTCCCGTGTCACATCCATCTCGCTACCCTCTGCGAAAAATATCATCTCTACCACGCCTTTGGCCAGCGTAATATGATCACCGTGATAAAGAAAATGCGGTGCTTGCTGGATCGGCATTCCGTTCACTTCTGTCCCATGCTTGCTTTGCAAATCAGAAATCGTATATTGGTTATTGATTTTCCGTATCACTGCATGCCTTCTGGAGATATACGGACTGGAAAAAGCTATGTCTGGTTGTAATTGATTGCCCCGTCTCCCAATCGTACACTCTTCCTTATGTAGAAACTGACGCTTCTGAAGCTGCTCGGGGTCTCCTTTTTTAATCAATACATATATGCCGTCGTCCAACATTCATCACCTCGAAAAGAGTTGGAGCTATCTGTATTTATTACATAGTAAATTACGCATAAGTCAACACTTTTTTCTATGAGCTGAAGTTCAAAGAGCTGTCTTTTTGAACATATATTAATAGCAAAAAAGCCGCCAATTGTCCAGCCAACGAAAGTGACCGGTCAATTGACAGCTCTATATCATCGCTATCCGCGAATGAATAGCGCTCAATTTTCTATGTTGATTGTCTTAGGAGCAGCGCTTGAGAGCAGCGAATTTTTTCGGTTCAATCACCAGTAGATGACAATCGCCATTCGGGATAAACAGCTTGTAGGAAACTCCCTTTGGCACAACGATAAACTCTCCGGCTTCCACCCATATATTACGCTCGTGGTACATCAGCAGCAGTCTGCCTTTGACGACAAACAGCAGTTCATCTTTCTGGTCATTTTGTTGCCAAGGATACTCACCTTGCAGCTTCTCTAGCTTAATAGACGTATCATTCATCTCTCCGACAACCAGAGAGCCCCAGGAATCTTGCAAGCGTGATAGATGTTGTGCGACGTTCACTTTCTCCATGATGATCCTCTCCCCTTTGCACTCTACGATAATATAATTTGCCGGAGAGAGACATAGTAGCGAAATGATAAATCATCTCATAAGAAGATGATAAGATGCTGAAATTTCAGATATAGGAAACAAAAATAGGCAGTTACCCTGAAGCCCTGCCCGTTAATTAAATCGCTTGTCTTTATCGTCTCACTACTCAGTCGTGCCAAACCGTTTGGCGTTTCTCGCGCGAGCACGCTCGATTTCGACTTCTCGATTGCGTGGCTCTGCATTCGTCACCAACGAATCCAAGAGATTTTTCGCAACATCGGAGACCTCTTGGACCGCGCGATGAAAAGCCTCTTCATTTGCCTTCGAAGGCGTGTTGAAGCCCGAGAGCTTTCGCACGAATTGCAGGGCTGCTGCTTCAATCTCATCTTCTGTTGCGGGTGGGTCGAAGTTGAATAAGGTTTTGATGTTTCGGCACATCGCTTACACCTTCTGTTCCCTTTTTTGTATCATTCTACTATACGTGATCGATGAATTCTAGATGAGAGGAAACGGAGTGAGGATGACGAATTTCACGGTTTGGCGAATTGTAAAACTAGCTAAATCTCCCCCGCTTCACTTCGGAAGGATTGAGTCCGTACTGCTTGCGAAACGCCTCGGAGAAATGACTGAAGTTGGAGAATCCCACGATGAGTGCAACCTCACTGACATTCAGATTCCCCTCCCGCAGCAATCCAAGCGCTTTTTCCAAACGCCTTTCCCGCAAATAGGCAAATACACTCGTCCCGAACTCTTCTTTGAAGCCGATCTTTAGCTTGTATTCATTGAGCTGTGCCATACGCGCCAGCTCAATCAGAGAAGGCGGAGACTCCATGTTTTCGAGTAGAATGTCACGGGCGTTGTGAATCTTTTCCCGATCACTCCGAGATAACTGTGCCCTCGGTCGATTCTCTTCCCGCTCGAACAAAAACGTATCCAGCGCCGACGATACAATCTCAAGAATCTTGCCTTCCGTATGCAATCTCCGCAACTTCAGATGGGAGGATGAAAAATCGTTCAACTGCTGGAGCATCCGGGCCATATTCGGTTGCAACGGCATCCGAAACAGACGATAGGCTTGATTGCCAAGCAGCCCTTGAAATGAATACGCTGCTCCCACATCGCTCTCCGCCACCCAATCATTAAATTGCTCCACGGAAATACCGATCCCGACAGATCGATGAGGAACATCCGCCCGGTACATAAAATGCGCATGAAAGTCGTTCATCATTTGAAGGGAACAGCTCCCAGGCAAAAACTCGTGCTGACTTCCCGAAACGACGAACTCCCCGCTCCCCTCCAGGCAAAAGCTGAGCTCAACCATGGCTGCCTGCGACTGTAAATCCATGACGCGGTTTTCCTGAAGGGAATAGCTCGATTCGACCAGCTCCAATCCCGGTCGAGGAATCACTCTCCGAAAGTAGCCATCATTATTCGTCAGTGTATACCGATTCGCTTCAGACACAATGCGATCACTTTTTGTAGAGGGCAATGCATTGATATAGCTATCGTATATGGAATGTACAGATGCTTGCTCCATGACCTTCTCCCTGCCTAACCATATGTAGGATAATCTTGCAAATGATTCTTATTCTCATAATAGTTACACAAGCGACTATCTGCAACTACAAAAGCTGCCCCTCACAACAATGGGCAGCTTCCTTTTCCACGATACTATTTATACTCATAAAAACATGGATAAGAATAAGCGAGAAATTCAAACCCTTTTTTCTCCAAGATCGGTCGACTCATTGGACTTGCATCGACCATTAAAAGCGGATACCCACGCTCGTGTGCTACTTGTACCCGTACTGCCACCAGAGCCGTATAATAGCCTTTATTTCGGAAGTCAGGCAAAGTAGATCCTCCCCACAAACTTCCAAAGGACGTCCCCTCATGTAAGTACATCCAAGCTGCACTCACTGCCTGATCGCCACTGTACACAGCGTACACGAGAAGGTTCTCAGGATCTTCTGCAAGATCCTTTTTCAATCTCGCGGCCAACTCCGGATTCGCACTGCCCCATACTTGCTCTTCCAGTTGCATGATGTCATCGATCCCTGCCGAATTGGTGATTTGGCGAATCTCAGGAGGAATGCTACGACTTCGCATGTCCTCTGCTTGCGCCACATCCATGACTAACAGCGCTTCTTCCTCTCCTGCTGATAAACCATGCGCCTGCAACCGTTCGAGCAGATTTACAGGCTGGTCATAATCAAACAGCTTCCATTCAAAAGACTGTTGAAGGCTTGAGAAATACTCGATTTCGCGTGCGATGAGTTCCTCTGCATTCGCCTCAGACAGACGGGAAAACAAGACAGTTCCTGGCTCATCAGAGAGAGAGACGTGGCGTACAATATGCTCAGTCTCTTCTCGTCGAACATGCGGATAGGTCATATCCACTCTCATTTCTTGATCGTACAGTCGTAGTAACTCTTGTTTGCGCAAGTTTATTCCTCCTATTTAGTGCAAAATGTTCAGCAAAAACGTTAATGTACCTATACTGATCACCGTCGTAACCAACACGCTGCTGGAGACGAATTGTGGACGCATGTTGAATTGGATCGCATAGATCGCAGTCGTTGCGGCAGAAGGCATGGCTGCCAGAACAACCAGCACCTTTTGCAGAAGCGGATCAATCGGAAATAACAGACAGATGAGATACGCCAAAAGTGGTGACGCCACCAGCCGAATGACACTCGCAGCACTTAGTCCCTGCCACTCTAGCGCTTTGGTAGATACATTGGCGAGCTGCATGCCCAAGATGAGCATCACAACGGGAATCGCCGCCTGTGCAACGAGATCAATCGCCTGGTAGTAGCTTTGCGGGATGACGATTTGCAGCTGTTGCAGCAAAATCGCGAGAACCACAGCGTAATTGGACGGCTGTTTGAAGATCGCCTTGACGGCCGTCCCCATCCCATTCCCTCCTCGGGAGGCAAAATACACGCCGAATACGCCCATCATGATCGAGTGAAACACCGTGATTTGCACCGCATACGTAAAGCCGGCCTCTCCGAAGGCGAACAAAATAATCGGCGTCCCGTAGTTGCCACTGTTCATGAAGGCGGTCGCGAGCATCAGTGCGCTTTCCTGTTGCTTGTCGTATTTGAACAACCGTGCCGTCAACTGGGTGATCACAACGAGAGCAGCCAGCAAAAGCAGTGAAATTACGACGATATAAAATAATTGCAAGTCGAGCTGTGTTTTGTAAAACGTACGAAAGACGAGCGCCGTCGACAAGATGTAAATCGCCAGGGAAGAGATCGGCTTCAAATCCATCTTGAAAATGCGCTGCAAAATGTAGCCGCTAAGAAAAATGAGCAGGACAGGCAGGATGACTTCCACAAATATCATGACTCTTCCCCCCTACCGTGCTGCTTCCATGAAGCTTTTGACTTCAGACAGCGTTGGCATAGCAGGAATGGCACCTGATCTTGTTGTCGTGAGCGCACCTGCAGCATTAGCAAAGCGCACCATATCCTCTAATGTGGCTTGTGGGATCTCCAGCATCCTTTCCCCCGCCTCAAGAAGCTGATAGAGCAGCGCGCCCACAAACGCGTCTCCCGCTCCAGTCGTATCGATCGCGGTTACTTGAAATCCACTGACTGTACCGAATTGATTTCGTGTGCGGTAAAAACATCCCTTTTCCCCCAGCGTGACAAAAACGGCTTGCAGATCATATTGCGCAAGCATCCACGCTGTCGCTTCCACGACGTCCTCGCTCCCCATGAGAAAAGCCAACTCTTCCTCGGAAAGCTTGACGATATCAGCCTGCGCCATGCCTTTAAGGGACATAGCCTTCGCTTCCTCCAGATCCCCCCATAAGGACGCTCGAATATTCGGGTCAAATGAAAGGAGCCGCTGATACTTTTTCGCGTATTCGACGGCTTTCCAGGTTGCTGATCTGGCTGGCTCATGCGTCAAGGACAACGTACCAAAATGAAAAATGGCTGTCTGTGCAATCAGCGCCTCGTTCACGTCTTGCTCCCGCAGCATCATGTCTGCACCCGGGTCGCGGTAAAAGTGAAAAGAACGATCGCCTGTCTCATCGAGATGGACAAATGCCAACGTCGTAGGCGCTTCCTCCGTGAGTAAGAGTCCTTCTGTGCCAATATTCTGTCGGATCAAGGTCTGTTGTAAAAAACGCCCAAACACATCGTTTCCCACCGCACCGATAAAGGAAGTCCGCTTCCCAAAGCGCGACAAAGCGGCAAGTACATTGGCAGGTGCTCCTCCAGGGTTTTGTTCAAATGCAACGCTACCCGGCTTTTCCTTCTGCTGTACAGGAGTAAAATCAATCAATAACTCGCCACATGCAACCACATCTACCATGTTGATTTCCTCCGATGACCGTGATAGCTCCAGTATGTCACAGGTTCTATTTTTTGCCAATGAAAGCCAGCAGAAAAGGCTAGAGATCCAGACATGATCTGTGATCTCTAGCCTTTTCTTTTTAATAGATCGTCAAATCCCACGCACTTGCCATATGCTTGAGCAGTGCTACCCCTGCTACGCTGTTTCCATACTGGTCAATAGCAGGACCATACACACCGATTCCACAGCCGCCACTAAAAGGCAGCTCCCCAGAACGCCCACGCGGAGGAACGGCAGCCATAATGCCTCCTGACACGCCGCTTTTCGCTGGCACACCCACAAAAGCAGCAAAATTGCCGGAAGCGTTGTACATGCCACATGTAACCATCAGTGCTTTGGTCACACGAGCCAACTCTTTGCCGAAAAGCTGTTCCTTGCGTATCGGATCATAGCCATCATGCGCCAGGATCAAGCCGATTTTCGCGATGTCCTCTGCCGTTACCTCTAGTGAGCATTGTCGGATGTACACGTCCAAAGCATCCTCTACCGGACAGGCCAAAAAGCCAGTAGCTGCGAGATAGTAGGCGAGGGAGCGATTGCGGTTGGCCGTTTGCCACTCGGAGTGATAGACTTCCTCGTTGATCTGATGCTTGCGTCCTGTCATACGTTCAACCATGTCTTGAAAGGAACGAAATTTTTCCTGGACTCCGTTCCCCTGCAACAAGGAAGACACCGTAATGGCTCCTGCATTGATCATGGGATTAAAAGGCCTTCCTGGCTTGTGCATTTCCAGCCGAACCATCGAATCAAATGCGTCTCCAGTAGGCTCTACATCCACCTGCTCCAATACATGCGCAATCCCGTGGTAAGCACATGCTGCTAGAAAGCTGATGACTTTGGAGATGCTTTGCAGGGTGAAAGGAGCATCGTAGTTTCCAGCCCCGCTGATTTGTCCATCTGGTCCCATCACACATATCCCAAGCTGTGTTGGGTCAGCCTCTTTCAAAGCAGGGATATATGCAGCGCATTTGCCCTTGCTGGACTCCCCGCGATATTGCTCAATCCATTGTTCCAAGCAGTCTGTTTCGATCGTTCTTGTTTGCTGCGCCACTTGTCTAACCAACTTCCTTTTCACCTTCGATTTACGCTTTTTGAGGTGGTTGAACATCGTCCGGAATGAGCGAGAAGTATTCTTCCCCTTCCAAACGTTCCTGCAATTCGGCTTTTGCCTGTTCGATCAGTGCCGGGTTTTCCATCGCCTCGATCGCTGTAGCAGCCATGACCTTTCCTGCTTGCAGCATCCCTTTGTGTGCAATTGGCATAGCCCCTTGCGAGACGACCTGCCACGTATGGAAAGGCGTTCCCAATGTCCAGCATGTCGTCATGCATTGCATCGTCGGAACCTGCCAGCTGACATCTCCTACATCCGTAGACCCAGCAAGCGTAAACTCGTGCGTAGAAAGTGGCCCGATCACATCCGCAATCGCTTTGTCCTTCAGTTGCTTCGCTGTTTCACGATCCAACCCGAACAACGAAGCTCTCATATCCTCAGCTGTTAACGTTGCCTGAATTTGTTTGGCATATTGCTGATCTGCTTCATCGTACGTAGGAACGCCGACTTCAACCAGATTTTTGTGCATGAGCTTCGCTAATACCGTATTCGGCACCAGATCAGAAGCAGTACCCTCAAACACCACTTCCATGGTGGTTCCCGTCATCAAGGCGGCTCCCCTTGCGATGTCGTAAACTCTTTTATACAGTTCCTTCACTTGCTGCTTTTTCGGAGCGCGAATCAAGTACACGACCTCCGCAAACGGTTGGACGACGTTTGGCGAAATTCCACCTGTATTCGTAATCGCGTAGTGAACCCGTGCTTCCGGAATCATATGCTCTCTCATGTAGTTGACGCCGACATTCATCAGTTCAACCGCATCCAACGCACTTCGTCCCAAATGCGGAGCGGCTGCTGCATGTGCGCTTTTTCCGTGGAACTGAAAACGAACGGAGTAATTCGCAAGCGAGCTGATGTTCATGATGCTAGGTGCTGTAGCAGGATGCCAGGAGAGCGCAAAATCTACGTCAGCAAACATGCCTGCCCTAGCCAAATACGCTTTTCCAGAGCCAGCTTCTTCAGCTGGACACCCGAAATAACGGACCGTTCCTGATAAGCCTGTTTTCTCCATGTAATCTTTAACGGCAACCGCTGCTGCTAGCGCGCCGGCACCTAAGAGATTATGTCCACATCCATGCCCATGACCGTCCGTCACAATCGGATCATGGTTGATCGCGCCTTTTTTCTGGCTCAAACCTGCCAGCGCATCATACTCTCCCAGGATGGCTACGACGGGCTTGCCGCTTCCGAAGCTGGCAACAAAGCCAGTCCCCAGTCCAGCGATTCCTTTCTCTACTTCAAAGCCCTCTGCTGCCAGCGCTTGACACAAGTACTCGGCAGAACGATGCTCCTCGAAGTAAATTTCTGGCGTTTCCCAAATCTTATCGCTAACGCGAATAAACGCTTCTCTTTTTTGTTCAATTAACGAAGAAATGATCTCGGTTCTGTTCATTTCATACGCTCCTTTCTCTAGGTGTTCAGGCGGATGCACTGTCGGCGTTTTGCTGCAACAGCTCGCCTTTTTCATAGTTCAACGATAAGAGTGCGCCAATGCAGATGACCGCGAAACCGATCAGCATCCAGAACGCTGCATCAAATGAACCGTTAAACGCTTCTACGATAAAACCAATCGCCATTGGCGTGATAAAGCCAGCTAGCTGTCCACCTGTATTCACGATGCCCATCCCTGTTCCCGCTACGGCAGCCGGGAGATTTTTCAGGACAACAGAAGGCAACAGAATGATCACAAAGGAAAGGAACAGCGACACAATTGCTTGGTACGTAATAAACATCGTCACGCTCGAAGCGGTAAACATGAAGTACAAGAGCACTGCGACTACCACACAGGAGAGACTGCCAATAATTTTTTCGCGACCTTTTGGTAGCTTGTCCAGTACATAGCCACTCACATAAATACCGACCAACGTAGCGAAGCCTGGAATCGTTTGCAGCCAGCCGAGTGAAATCATATCCAGTCCGCGTACCTTGCTCAAGTAAGTCGGCATCCAGGTTACGAGACCCCAGTTTACTGCATAAATGCTAAAGTAAGCGATTAACAGACTCCATAGCAAAGGCGTTTTTAATAACAAGGACACGGAGCTTTTTGGTTGCTCGGAGCCATTCATTGTATTTGTCGTAGACTCATCTTGCGGAAGTTTAATATGGCGCCAGTACAGGAAAGCAATCACGGCACCAACTGCACCAATGACGACGAACATGGATCGCCAGCCTATAGTTTGAATCATCCAAACGGATAAAATCGGGGAGAAAAGCCCAACAATGGCACTAGAGGAGAGCATCACAGACATTGCTCGCGAGCGTTCCTTTACAGGAAAAATCGTGGCGATAATCTTCGAGCTGGCTGGTTGGAAGCCACCTTCACCAATCCCGAACAAAAAGCGGATAAGGACCATCGAAGCCAAAGACCAAGCAGCTCCGGTCAATCCTGTAAAAATAGACCACATGACAACGGATGCGATGAGTACTTTTCTGGAACCAAACCGGTCTGCCAGCCAGCCCCCAGGCATTTGCATGAGTGCATAGCCAGCAAAAAAACTACTGAGCAATAATCCCGTGGATGAAGCACTTAGCTGCAAGTCTTCTGTGATCGACAAAATGGCATAGTTCATGACGTATCGATCCAGGTTCCCTAATGCCCAGCCCAAAAAGAGTAGCGCTAAAATCCAGTTTCTCGTGCGTGCTGATACCATACGTGTGGATACCTCCTTCTAGATGCATTACTAAGCTAGTCTTTCATTTTGGCGAAAGCGCATTCATCTCGTTCGATGACTGACGATCCGCGCAAATATGGTCCAGCCCTCTTATTTACCGCATATATTGCGACATGTCGTTATATATACTCTACGAAATGTTGAGACTATTGGCAACGGTTTTTTTTAACAGTTTGATTTCTCAGCAATGAAAAAAGCACCCGTAACAGGGTGCTTACAAAAGTCGGTACCTTTTGGTGGGTCTTCCTCGCGTTGATTGCGATTCCTCCCCGGAGCTTTCCGCCAGCTCCACCGCACACAAATCCGCGACAATTCGCTGTGCATTTCGCTCGCTCATTTGCAAATACTTGGCCAGATCCTTTGTCGTGAAATCGGTCCAACCCATTTTTTGCAGCAAGGCATCGAGCTTTTTATAGCTTTTGACACTGATGTTCCCTTTTTTCAGCTTTTCCAAAATCTCATCATCGTCGGCACGATACGAGTAGATAAGCTCCTCTTCCTGACCGACCCACTCTACGATCGTTCCGTCATCCTGAATCATGACGATATCTCGTGTAGCTTTTTCCTTTGATTGGCGCAGGGCTCGATGGGCATTCATCTCTGCTGCAAAAGCCGTCTCTCCAAAACCGATTCCGACAGCGACCGTCGTATCTGCTTCCTTCGCCAAAAACTCAACGGTGTTTTGCAAGGTAGGAATCTCCCGGTGAATGGTTCCGCGCGTACTGAAGATGACGTATCTACCATGGCCTTGCTCCAAAAGCGATCCATCCACTTGCTCGCACAGCTTGATTAAGGCTTCTTTTATACGCAGCTCTAAATATTGTAAATGATAAGGGGTCTTCGCGCTTTCCTTGATTCTATCGAATTGCTCGACCTCGATCATTTCAATTCCGATTTGTGTATCCTTGAAGTAGGATGTGCGCACTTTCTCGACAAACACGCGGACTGTTTGATGAATGTCCATATTACTGGGAGAAATCCAATAGGCCGGGATACCTGCATCTACTAACGATTGATAGACAGTCGGATAGCAGGTCATTGCAGCATCAATCTTTTTCTTGTTCCATAGATCGAGATGAAATGCCAGCAGCTCTTGCGGATCAATCGTAACCTCAAATATCTTCATGTAAAGTTGGCTCACGGATATGCTGCTGTTGTACAGCGAATCTTCCATGAACTTAGTTGATGAAAGCATATCGACACTGACCCGATCCAAAAGCTCTCCCCGTGTGTACACCATTTCCAAAAAGCCTTTATAAATGCTGGATTCCGTCGGAAAAATATGCTCCATCCGCTTTTCATCGTCCAGGACATTTTTGGCAATCAAATACGGAAGTGGTCCAGAAAAAAGCCAACGATCCACGTACTGGTCATTTTCCAAGACGATTTTTTCTGTTTCTTTTGTCTCTGTATACGCATACGGAACAAAATTCATTCCTTCCTCGAATTCCTTGGCAATCGCCAGAATCCTTTCTACCGATTGCTTGGGACCAACCACGCCGATTTTAAACATCCATCTATCAACCTCTGCGTTTCTATTTATACAAAGCCTTGCTTACGACCATTCTATACGTATTCACGCAAACAAATCCACCCTTCGCCAAACAAAATGGGCAGGACTACGCGAAACGAAAGAGAAATGTTGGGAGAATACTACGGGTTTCCATACCGAAAGGAGTCGTACGATGAATTTTAATCTGAAACAAGCGATTGAGGTTCTGGAGCGTACACCGCAAACACTGGACTATTTTTTAGTGGGCTTATCGGATGGATGGTTGCAAAACAACGAAGGAGATACAACCTGGAATGCCACCGAAGTAATCGAGCACTTGATCCAGGCTGAAAAAACGAATTGGCTCCCACGTCTCGAAATGATTCTTCAGGATGGGGAAAGCAAACCCTTTCCTCCTTTTGACCGTTTCTCTCACTTACACGAGGCTTCCGAAAGGTCGTTCGCACAAAAGCTCCAGGAATTCAAAACACTTCGAACAGAAAATCTCGTAACGTGGTTCTCCGTATTGCTGACGTAAGAAAAAAGTGATACGATTTATGGTATAAGATTTCATAAAAAGCTCTCGGAACTTCCCGGAGCCTGATTATTGATGAAGGGTGACCCTCGTGAATAATCAGGCTCCTTTATGTTTGTAATAGGGCTGCTCATCTGGCCTATTATGGAAAAGGGAGTGACGAGAGTGAACGAGATTTTTCGCAATCGCAATTTTCGCAAGCTGTTTCTTTCCAATTTGTTTTCAGGCTTTGGCCAGGGGATGACCATGATCGGCATATCTTGGTATTTGGTAGAGTCCACAGGCTCAGCCAGCCTACTTGGTTCCACCATGCTTCTCTCCTCGATAATGACACTGCTCATCGGACCTTATTTTGGTACATTGATTGACTGCTTTTCCCGCAAGGCCATTCTACAGCTGGAACAGCTAGGAGGCTTCTCGGTTCTCGCTCTTGTAACAGCTTGGGGTTTTTGGGGGACTTATCAAGCGTGGATGATGGTACTCGTTTTTTTGGCGTCGATGTTCATGTTTCAGGTTCACGAACCTACACAGTCAGCCTTCATACAGGAAACCTTTGAGCAAAAGCACTACAATGTGATCAATTCTGCTGTGGAAATCCAAAACCAGACCGCTCTGGTCCTCGCAGGAGCTTTCGCAGGTTTGCTATTGGGGAAATACGGATTACATATAGTGCTGATCCTTAACACTTTGACCTATCTGATCGCTTTTCTCTCCTTAACCGGAATCGATTATGTGTTTACACAAGAAAAACAAGTAGAAAAATCCCTCCAAACATCCTGGGTGTCACAATTTCAACAAAGCTGGGTCTATATCAAAGAAAAACGAGGATTTATCGTATTCGGAATTGCTGCGCTGATACCCTTCCTCGCCGTTATACTGACGAACCTGCTTAACCCTATCTTTGTTAGCCAAGTTTTGGGGGCAGATGTCGCGATCTATTCCATGGGAGAGGTTACCTATTCCATAGGCGCAGTCGTGGCGGGGTTTCTTCTTACCTGGTTTCGTGGAAAAATCGGTGCTTTTCCTTATATGGTAGGGAATTTCATCTTGATGGCGATTGCTCTTGTAATGATCGTTGTGATCCCAATGAGCTCGGTTTTTGTGTTGCTCTCTGCGTTTATGGGCTGGTGCAATGTATCAACCAGACTGATCCGTCAGACCATCTATATGGAACTGCTACCTAATCGTTTTATGGGCAGGGTCCTGAGCTTCTTTCGGTCGATTGGTACATGCATGAGGCTGTTATTACTCGCTCTATTTACTCTCATGCTAGATTCAACCGGCGCATCAGTCGGTTACCTTGTATTGGCAGGTCTTTTAATAACGGCCACACTAGGAATCGTCTTTTCCATGCGTATGCTGATGCAGCAGGTAGACACCCCCGATGTTGTGGCAGACCAAGGCACTGTGAAGCACTAAGTCTTTCAGCTTTCCTATAATAAGACAGCGGTAGCTATGGACGTGAAAGTACATCCTAGACTACCGCTGCCTGCTACGCTATTTGGATGACAAAAACAGCTGCGGAACGGTATACAGCGCTGGGGAACCACCCGTATGCAGGAACAATACGTGATCACTCTTGGTAAAATGCCCTTCGCGAATCAAGCCAATCAACCCCGCCATCGCCTTTCCGGTATAAACAGGATCTAGCAAAATTCCCTCTGTCCGAGCGACCAGCCGAACGGCTTCGATCATGCCATCCGTCGGAATCGCATAGCCTGGCCCGACAAATCTGTCGTCGCAAAGCACAGCTTCTGCTCGTATGTCCCCTTGCAAACCGATCAGTGCAGCTGTACTGCGCAGCAACCCCATCACCTTGGCTTCTTGTGCAGCCCGATCTCGGCTGACATTGATCCCGATTACTTTTGTGTTGGACTGGCGTGCCATAAAACCGGCAAGTAGACCGGCTTGCGTACCGCCACTTCCCGTTGCCGTGACGACATAATCGTACGGAGTCGTCGTTTCCCAAACCTGCTGCTCGATTTCTTCTGCACACGCCATGTACCCCAAAGACCCGACTTCGTTGGAGCCTCCTACCGGGATCAGATATGGTTTTCTGCCTTGTTTTCGCAGACTTTCAGCGAGCTCTTCCATGGCCGCAAGCAAATCTGCCGCTGCGGGAATGACCTCGATTTTTTCTGCTCCGAGCAAGTGGAACAACAGATGATTGCCACTCGCTTGCGGTTGGTAGTCCCCTGTCTCAGGCGCGGACAGCACGAGCTGGCAGTGCAGACCTTCGCGAACTGCTGCCGCCAGAGTCAATCGGCAGTGATTGGATTGGACAGCTCCACATGTAATCAACGTGTCTGCCCCTTGTTCGATTGCCTCCGCCACCAAATACTCCAGCTTTCGCGTCTTGTTTCCCCCTGCTGTCAAACCAAGCATGTCGTCTCGCTTGATAGAAATGCTCGGTCCGCCTAACTCCATGGACAGTCGCTCCAGCCTTTCGATTGGTGTATGACCCTGTGTGTATTTTCTGCGATGGTAACGAATTTGGTTCATGCTCTTTTCTTCCCTTCTGCTTGACGTTTGTTATGGCATGGAAAAATCTTAGCGTTATGTGACTTTGTTACATGCAACCAAAAAGTACTCCGGTACAATAAGTCTCATCAATCACAAACACCATAACCGGAGGGATAAGAATGAAAAACGTCGGTCGTTTTGATCAAATGTTTCGTATCGTTGCTGGATTAGCCTTTCTGTCCTTGTTCTTCTTTCTGGAAGGTGGCTATCAATACCTTTCGATGATGGGCATTCCGCTCCTGTATACAGCCTTGACCAAACAATGCTTCTTCTATCGTATCTTTGGGATTAACTCTTGCCAACTTCCTTCGCAAAAATCGTAATTAGACATGAATGAATGTCCAAACAGAAGCAACTGTAACGAAGCCAACAGGATTGGGCGGCTGGTTAATCTGGCCGACCATTATTGTCGTTTTCAGCCCACTTTCCTTGCTTGCATCCGTTATCGGCATTTTTCAAGATCATGCTGAGGGGCAAGCGCTTTCCAATACGTCTTTTGTCCGTTACTGATCAAAATAGCCTGTTTCGGAACTTGCTTCATCACCAGGAATAGATTCAACATATCGACGGATGAAGCGATTGCGTTTATCAAAACCAAAAATTTTAACATGGTAGTAAACAGCCCCAATAAACCTAGAAGAAATGGCAACATAACCGAAATGATAACGAATGGGGCGATGGTTATCAGTATGTATCTTGCTTTTCGAATCTTTTCTTCCGTTGCTACAAACCCTCCAAACAAGGTAAGCCCCATCCATGTTTTTTCTGATCTCATGAAATTGGGGATAAAAATCAAATGCAAGCCTTCATGAAAAATGACCAAGGCAAGTAAGAAGAAAATCACACCGAAATCAATGGATATGGATAGAGAGCCGGATGTTAGTCCAAATTCCTGAAAGGTTATTGGCGACAAAATATGGATGATCCCATAGGCGATGAGTGCATTAATTAGCATGAATGGAATTGATAAAAGAGTGGCCCTGCCCAAACTCTGTGGTTCTTTCAGTGGAACCCATTCATTTTTCATCAACTCGACATGTACATTTTCATGATACTGCGGCAACTTGGTTGTAATTCTCATAAAAAAACCTCCTTCCTATCTAGTAAGACGTTCACCCTATGTGTTCAGTTTCTTTACGGGGAAGTAAATAAAAAAGGCTATCTCCTGAGCTTCCTTGGAGACTAGCCTTTTTCTCATGGTCATTTATGCTTGCTTAAGCAAAAACTGCTTGCCATATTCCCCGTGATCCAGAATCGTCGGGTGCTCGATCTGAATTGTCGAATGGTCAATTCCGTACTTCGTTTGCAGAATGTGATTAATCGCCAGAATGACACAATACGGCTGGATGCCTTCACGAACGAACACATGCGCTGTCAGGGAGTAATGTTCTGTGGATACCGCCCACAGGTGCAGCTCATGAACATCCTCCACACCTTCTACTTCACTAAGGTCCTGACGGATTTGCTCGAGATCAAACTGCTCTGGAACAGATTCCATCAACACGAGTAGCGACTCACGAATGATTTTGGCACCACCTGTAAAAATAATTCCCCCAATCACCAAGCTAATCAACGGGTCGAACAAGTAGTAGCCCGTCATGTAAATGAGAATCGCTGACGTAATGACACCAACGGAGCTGAGCAAATCTCCAATAAAGTGCCATAATGCGCTTTTTACATTGAGGTTGTCTTCTTCCTTCATACTGCGGGAAAGTACGATGGTCAGCACGATGTTTACAACCAATCCGATCGATGCGATGGTCAGCATCAACTGCAAATCAACGTCTTGCGGATTGATCATCCGTTTGATCCCTTCAATCACAATCCCGATCGAAATCACGGCAAGAGCCAAGCCATTCAAGAACGAAGCAATAATTTCAAAACGGAGAAATCCGAACGTGTACTTCTTAGTCGGCTTACGTGTCGCCATATAAATAGCGGTCATACTCAACCCTAAAGCAAAGACGTCAGAAATCATATGGGCGGAGTCGGACAGGAGCGCGAGTGAATTGGACATCAAGCCTCCCACAATCTCCACGATCGTAAAAAACAGAGTCAATAGGAGCGTAATCCACAGTGTTTTCTTCGATGTTTGCTGTTCTTTCACATGATCAAGATGGTGAAAATCACCCTTTTTCATACCTATCACCTCTGTCCATTTAGATTATAAAAATTATAATATAAGAATTAATGCAATCATATCCTCTTTTTCGCCAATATTCAAATGAACATTTTATGGATCATACAAGTGATTTTCATTACCAGTTATGTCGTTTGTCTTATAATGGTGGAAAAAGCATTAATGGGGGGCGGAGAATTTGTCAACAAACTTCGATGAAATCATGACTTTGATTTATTCCATTGAATCTCATACATGCACAGCTTCAGACCAAGAAATCATCCAAAAAATCCACTCATGGATTCCGAGCTATACCTGCCCCACTGCAGCTGAAGGTTATTTTATGGTTGTATCGGCAGTCCTTCACTTTCGGCCTCAGTTGGAAGAAGAATTGTTAAAAAAAGCGATCGAGCCTTTATACTATTTGGGATTGGATAACGAGCAAGACATACTTTCATGGATAAAACAGTACCAATTTAGCACGGGAGGATATCGTTCCCGAAAGACTGGTTTGCAGTGGCTAAGTAAGGCGAATTCAAAAGTAGAACAATTTGAGAAAGCACTCCGCTACCTTAAAGACCTCGAATAACAAAAAAAAGCCTCATCCAAAAGGATTAGGCTGATCATTCCTGATTGTGATTCCTTTCCAAAATCCGTCGAATGTTGCCCTTGTACTGGGTGAGCAAACGGCTTGCGTCCTCTGCTGGCAAACTCGTCTTTTGCATCACGATCGCCAGTTTTGCGTCACCGTCTGCTTTGTGCAACAGTACGTCTGCCTCATCGGTAGAGATATTGGTCGCCTCTGCCACGATTTGTTTTGCCCGTTCCTTCAGTTTCTCATTGGTTACCTGCACATTGACCATCAAATTTTTGTACACTTTCCCTAACCGTACCATGCATCCGGTCGTAATCATATTGAGGACCATCTTCTGCGCCGTCGCTGCTTTTAAGCGAGTCGATCCGGTCACTACCTCTGGTCCTACTACCACATTAATTGCGACATCTACACCTTGACTGATCTGTGCCACCTGGTTGCAGGACAACGAAATGATTTTTGCCTGCTGCCTTCTTGCTTCCGCCAAAGCTCCGATGACATAGGGTGTCCGACCACTCGCTGCAATTCCCACCACGGCATCCCCTGCCTTTACGCCATAGGCAATCACATCTTCCCTGCCGTTCTGCTCCACGTCTTCGGCTCCTTCGACTGCCCTGACGATAGCTTTTTCCCCGCCTGCTATGACTCCCTGCACCAATGCGGGGTCCGTCCCAAAGGTTGGCGGGCATTCAGCAGCATCGAGCAAGCCCAATCTCCCACTCGTTCCTGCTCCAAAATAAAAGAGTCTTCCGCCGTTTTCCAGACATTCTGCGATCAAGTCAACAGCCGCTGCAATCGAAGCCAGCTCCTTTTCAACGGCAAACGCAACTGTTTTATCCTCTTCATTCATAATCTGGATAATTTCCATCGTAGAGAATTTATCCAGCTCTTCCGTATTCCGATTTCTTGTTTCTGTCGTTAAGTCACGCAGGTGAAACTTCATCCAGTTACCTCCCACCCATCTACACTCATCTTCTCTTTCTACCCCACACCATGCTGCTTTTTCTCCGATGGAAACAGACTGACCGGAAGATGTCCAGCGGCCTTTCGTTCCCCGAACAAAATGTCTGCCACAAGCTCTATCGCTTGGTGCGTATGGTCGTAAACGGCGAGATACGCATCGACCTCGGTCATTACCAAGAGATCATACGGGTTTCGCAGGGCGACAGCTACGACCTTTTTTCCCTGTTGAACGAGCCGATTCACCAGCAGCGATTGGCCTTTAAAGATATGGGCATTGTACGTAAATACGACGATGTGCTCCAAAGACGACATCACATTCGCCACCCTCTCCCCTTCATCCTCTGTCGGGTTGAGCGTCGACATCATATGGTATTCAACTTCACGATATTTTCTCAATGGTGCGACCAAATCGCCAGAAGCTGCTTGCCCATCCTCTGCCAACGTAAGATTAGCAATCCCTGGAAAAATCACACCGAGCGGTTGCGTGCTTCTCTGTAAAGGAAGCAGTTGATGTTCATTTTTCACCAAGGTTATGGCTTGGGCGAGCGTACTTCTCGCCATGTCTGCATGTTGGACACGGTCAAAGGAAGGGCCTGTTTTTCGCAAACAATGCTCCCAGGAAAGAAATCGTTTCTTTAATTGAAGCACGCGATTTACAGCTTCGTTGACCCGCTTATCTGATAGCTCCCCCGAATGAATGGCTGCAACGAGTCGTTCATACGTTTTTTGCTGAACTTCATGCGTGTGGGAAACCAGAACCAGATCGATCCCAGCCTGCACACAACGCACCGCCGCTTCTGGAACCCCGATGGTACCCGCAATGGCGGCCATTTCCATACAATCCGTTATTGCGACCCCATCAAAGCCGAGCGACTCACGCAATATTCCCGTCACGATCTCCTTGGAATACGTAGCAGGAGACCCCGACGCATCCATACTCGGCAAACTGATATGTCCAACCATCACCATGGGGACTCCTGCCGCGATACTGCGCTGGAATGGGACTAACTCAACCTGATCCAGTCGCATCCGATCATGTTCGAGCACAGGAACGGCTTCATGAGAATCGATGCTCGTATCACCATGACCCGGGAAGTGCTTGATAGCGGGAATGACACCACTTGTAAGTAAGCCTTGAATGGCGGCCTCACCAAACCGCGCCACCTGCTCTGGCGCTTCACCAAAAGACCGCACCCCAATGACCGGATTGTCCGCATTGTTGTTCACATCGACCGTCGGGGCGAAATTGACTGAAATCCCTGCTGCACGCAGTTCCTCACCTGTTGCCTGGTAGATACGCTTGGCTTGGTCGAGATTGCCTGTGGCACCCAAAGCCATCGCTCCGGGAAAGCGCGTCGCCCCTTTTTGCAGACGGGAAACCACGCCATTTTCCTGATCGGTCCCGATCAATAGCGGATAGGGCTGCCCAGACTCATACGCCCAGCTCTGGAGTTTCTGCACGCGCTGATAGGTCTCCTCCGGTGTCCCGATATTGCGGCTAAAAAGAATCACATTGCCAATCTGTTTTTGTTTGATCCACGCTTCCATTTCTTCGGGAATATCCAGTGTAGGGTAACCAATCATCAGCAGTTGCCCGACCTTCTGTTCCACTGTCATATGTTCGGCTTGCATGGAATCCTCCTCTCTACCGATTTGCTCTTGTTAAGAGAATGCTTTGCCGTACTTCGCATACTGCTTCCAGCTGTGATACCCGAGCCTCGCATAGAAGTCGACCAGCGTCGTCCAATCAATGACAATGTTTGGGATACCCCGGTTCTGCAAAGCTACAATGCCTGCCTCCACAATCGCCAGTCCCAAGCCCCGTCCTCTATACTCCGCATCCACGCCCAACGGACCGATACCGCCCAGCCCATCCGCAAACAAAGGTGCCCAGTATACGTTTTGGGCAATAAACGGAGAATTGGCATCATTGATCCGGCAAAAACCGACGATCTCGCCGTACAGCTCCACCACGACGAATTCGCGTCCGGTTCCTCCCCGCTGGAAATAGTGAATGGCTTCATACTCCCAGCGTCCGGGAAAGCATCGATGCAAGAAGGCCAAAAAGGCTTCTTGGTCCGCCCTCGTCAACAGTCGAAAGTCGCCATCTGGTACCTCTGGTAATTCCAGCTCCGCTGGTTCGAGATACTGGCATAATAGATCGTTCTCCAATCGACCCTCCGAGTGATACCCTTGTCTCTCAAACCACGCTTTTACGTCCGCAGATTCATCGGGTATGCCCGGGAAATAATGATACGGATCGCGTCCCAGCAAGACTTTTTCCACTCCTTGCTCTCGCAACGCATTTTCTGCCCTTGCCAGCAATTGGCGCCCGACTCCTTGCCCGCGATGTGCTGTAGACACGAGTAAGACTTGTATCCAACCAATGCCTTTCCCCAACTGAATGTCGAGCTTTTCCTGCCAGCATTTGGCCACGACAAAACCGACGGGACGCTGCGTCATAGCATCTATCGCAATCCACGACCCGGCTTTGACTACATTCTGATCCTCGAAGCTGTTTTGTCTCATGAGCCCAGGCCGCATGGGAAAGCGATCACCCAACTCCTGATTCCATAGCTCGCACAGAGCGTCTGCATATAGATCGTCCCAAGGTACGTATTGCATAGGATGCTTGCCTCCTTTACGCCCTATTTCAATCCAGAAGTTTTGGAGCCTTCCACAAAATATTTCTCCGCAAACAAAAACACGATCAAAATCGGGATCAAGCTGATCAAGGCCCCTGCAACCAGCAGTTGATCCTCTGTCTTGTATTGACCGCTCAAAGACAAAATTCCGATCGGCAGCGTAAAGTTCTCGTCCGAAATGAGATAAATGACTGGCGCCAAAATCTCATTCCACTTCCCCATAAACGTAAAGACCGCCAGTGTTGCCAAGGAAGGCTTGCACATCGGCAAAAACACCCGCCAATAAATCTGGAACGGATTGCAGCCATCCAGCTTTGCCGCTTCCTCGTAATCCTTCGGGATATTCAAAAACGCTTGCCTCATTAAAAAAATGGCAAACGGCTGTCCGAGCCACTCCAATATCCAAAGCGGAGCCAACGTGTCGAGCAGTCCCAAATTTTTAAAGATAATAAACTGCGGGACGATCGTGACGATCCCCGGGATCATCATCGTTCCCAACACGATCATGAACAGCGTGTCGCGGAAAGGAAAGCGCAGCCTGGCAAAGGCAAAGGCAATCATCGAGCTGGACAATAAGGCCCCGATAACCGAAAGAATCGCGACAATCAGACTGTTAATCGTATAGCTGCTAAAATTCGCCTGTTCCCACACGGTTGTATAGTTGCTCCACTGTGTTGGATTGGGCAGCCATTCTGGCGGAAATTGCATGTACTGCTTGTAAGTTTTCAGCGAGTTAAACACGGTCGTTAAAAACGGAACCAGCATAATCAACGCACTCGCTATGACAAACAGGTATCCAACGATTTTATTGAGAGGAAAACGCTTTTGCATGGCTACCTCCTTGCCTCTTAATCATAATGAACCCATTTCTTTTGCAGCTTGAATTGGATGAGCGTAATGGCAAGCAAGATGAGGAACAACACCCACGCGATGGCAGAGGCGTAGCCCATTTTAAAAAAGCTGAATGCTTGGCGGAACATGAACAGCATCAGGACGAGGCTGGCGTTGTTCGCACCACCTGTCGAGCCTGCCTCCGTAGAGCCTCCGGTCATGACAAAAATCTGCTCGAAGTTTTGGAAGGAGTAAATCGTATTCAAGATGACGACCAGAAACGTCGTGCCAGAAATCATCGGGACTGTCACCCGCCAAAACTTTTGCCAGGCGTTTGCTCCATCAATCGAGGCTGCCTCGTAC
Organism: Brevibacillus sp. FIR094; assembly: GCF_050477165.1. Taxonomy (NCBI): domain Bacteria; kingdom Bacillati; phylum Bacillota; class Bacilli; order Caryophanales; family Paenibacillaceae; genus Brevibacillus; species Brevibacillus sp. FIR094. Next base: position 149,611 of record NZ_JBEAES010000009.1, read on the forward strand.
ATGTCAGAAGAAATTCCTTGCAGCCCAGCTAGAAAAATAATCATCATGTAGCCGACTGACTTCCAGATGGCGATGAGAACCAAAATCGGGATGACCCAGAATTCATCAATCAGCCAGTTTTGCGGGGCTAGCCCAAGTTTAGACAGAAAAGCATTGGCAAAACCGATCCGCTGGTTGAACACCGCATCCGCTACATACGCGATCACCGTCCATGAGGAGATAACCGGCAAAAAGTGAACCATCCTGAAAAATTTCAGGCCCTTCAGCTTTTGATTCAGGGCCACTGCTAACAGCAACGCCAAAAACGTTTTGGCCGGAACATACAGGATCGTAAAATAGACCGTATTCCATAACGCGCGATAAAACAGCGGATCTTCAAACAGCTTTGCATAGTTGTCCAAGCCCGTCCATTTTGGCGGATTTAAAATATCGTAGTCCGAAAAGCTGAAGTACAATGACGCGACCGATGTTCCTACGACGAATACGAGAAAGTGGATGAGATAAGGGGAGACCAGGAGCAGTCCCCATCTCCCCTCGCTATCCAACCATTTTCTCTTTTTCACAGCAGGCTTCGCCTGTTGCTTGGTTTGCAGCTCTAGCATGGTTGGCACACATCCTCACTGATAGATGACTACTGCTTCTTGAAGAAGTCATCCAGAACTTTTTGAATGCCTTGATCTGTTTTCGTGATGAATTCATCCGTTCCGTATTTATCCATGAATAGCTCCGCCAGATTATCCGTGAACACCTTCACCCACTCGGTGAAGACAGCGTTGGTATCAATCGTGCCCGCGAACTCCAAGGTGTCGAGGAAGACCTTTTTGTTTTCTGGCTTCGTAGCTGGGTTTAGGAACATTTCGGAATTCGCCACTGATTTTTTCACCGGAATGGCTTCCCCTACTTCCGTCCACTCTTTTTGTGCTTCATCCGATGTCGTCCAGTAGGTGATCCATTCTTTAGCGGCCTTGACCTTCTGCTCCTCTGCTTTTTTGTTGATGACCCATGAGTTGGCGATTACAGGCGCGAAGCGTTTGCCGTCCGGTCCTTTTGGCATAGGAGCGACATCGTAATTCAACCCTGCACCATTCATCGAGGTTGTTGCTGCGTAAATATCGATTTGCATTGCCACAGCCCCGCTCAAAAACGCTTTGAAGTTGCTCTGGAACGCCTTCAAATCAGCCGGATTCGGGAATAGCTTGCGCTGCATGCCGTCGACCATCCACTCGACCGCTTTTTTGTTCTCCGGGCTGTTGATCACCGATTTTTTCAACGTCGGGTCCAATACCCCGCCACCATACGCTTTCAAGATGTTAAATGCACCGCGTGAGCTACCGAAAAACGCGAAGCCGTACTGCTTCACTGATTTTTTGTCAAAAGCAGGGTCGTCTGCATTTTTCCCGTTGGCATCGAGGGTCAGCTTGACGGAAGCCGCCTTCAAATCATCCCAGGTCCAGTCAGCCGTAGGGTATGGTACGCCCGCTTTGTCGAACAAATCCTTGTTGTAGAAAAGGGCTCCCACTTGGATGCCCTGCGGCACGCCCCAATACTTCCCATCTGAGTCTTTGTTGAACTCCAGACCGTTGAGCTCCTCTTTGTTAATCTCTTTCGTGACGTAGTCGGTGATGTCGAGAATCGCGCCGCGTTGGGCGTAACCAAATACTTTTGTCCCGTCGCTCTGCCATAGATCAGGCGCATTCCCGGCCGCGATCTGAGTCGTCAGCTTTTGATAGAAGTCATCATAAGGAGCCGTCATCGTTTTGATTTTGATGTGAGGATGTGATTGTTCGAATTTTGCAATAATTTCTTCCATCTTTTTCTTCGTGGGTGGATCAGAGCTGTAGCCCATATACAATTCGACTTTGTCCCCCTGCTGCGTGGAGGACTGGCTGCTACATCCGGAAATAAGCAATGCCGCGGCTAAGCCAATCAAACCGAGTACTGAGAGAAACCTTCTCTTTTTCATGGAAAACCTCCCCAATTGCAATAAGTAAAAATCTTGCATAGCTAACGATATTTCCAAACGCCTAACGCACTTGATTGATAAGGATAAAAGGATAAAGGCAGGATTTTGTGTATGCTAAGGAGGATTTGTTTATTTGTATTGCTCCCGAACAGCTTTACGCGTCTGGCGCAAGTACGCAGCAGAGACATCGTAATTTTTGGCAGCAACACCTCTAAACAAGATGTCGATCACATTGAGTTGTGCGATTCGTGAGGAAGTGGCGGCACTGCGTTCATCCGCTTCTGTTGAAAACGTGGTTAAGTGAATATCCACGCATTCCGCCAAGGAGTTTGTGCCGTATTTGGTAATGCCAATGGTCACAGCACCCGATTTGCGGGCTTGTTTCATCGTGGTTATGATCTGCGAGGTCTCCCCCGAATTCGAGATACCGACTGCCACATCACCAGTTGTCAAGGTGACTGCCGAAGTAAGCTGCAAGTGGGAATCCGAATGGGCCGTGCACATTTTATTTATGCGCAAAAATTTATGTTGGGCATCCTGGGCAACTAATTGCGAAGCACCTACTCCGTAAAAATCAATCCGAGTGGCTCGGAGCAGCTCACCAATCGCCTGCTCCACTGCTTCTGCATCCAAAATTTTGATCGTCTCCCGCAAAGAAAGGATGTTGTTGAGCGAAACCGATTCAATCAAGGTGTACATATCAGCATCGGGAAGAATCTCTTTGTATTCATCCTGAGCGGTAGACGATTGCAGATCACCCGCTATTCTGATTTTCAACTCCTGAAAACCATCTACACCGATACTTTTGCACATGCGTATGATGGCAGCTGTGCTGGATTCGCTTCTTTCCGCGAGTTCCTTGATGGAAAGACGAATCACCTCATCCGGATTGGCTAAAATGTAATGTGCTGCGTTTTGTTCAGAACGCTTGATATTGTGCAATGATTCGCGGATGCGCAGCAACCCGCCATTCAACACGATACCACCCCTTTAGTCCGCGAATTTGTTAAGCGCTTACATTCAAGTATGACTTTGGTAAATCGTTACATATTTTGTATTATAGACACTTGAAATAAAATATCAATATGAATTGTCAGATTTGAAATAAAATTTCAAAACTATTTTTCGACACTTTCTCCCTTTGTTCGTCCTGTAATAAATATTTCACAATTTTTACAGTTACTTATGTAGATCTCTTTCCGTATTAATCCATGTACACCCAATTAACAAATAATGGGGATGATCAAAAATGACCAAGCGTAAGGCACTCGCATTCACCCTGATAGCGGCACTCTTTTTGCCAAACACACCTATTCTGTCAAACGAAGCCGCAGCAGCCTCTTCCAACAAACCGAAAGCAACTGTAACTGCGACCAAGTTAGAAGAGCTTTCCATAAATGATCTGAATCAAAAAGCAAAAGGGACTCTGAATCACGTAAAAGAAGTCATCCCTGACCTGAAGAACTATCACATCACCTCTATCGTAAAAGAGAATGTGGTCACCACTTCTGGTCCTATCGAACGTCTGGAAGTAATCTTGTCGAGCACACCAGATGGTACTACCCCAGACTTCGGAGTTATCCATGTAAACGCTAGTACGGGAGAGTTGATCGCCGTCGACATTCAAAACGGACTCCCCTCTTCGAAAGCAGTTTTAGGTGATGAGGAAGCGATCAAAAAAGGCAAGGAGCATCTCAAACTTTTGCTTGGAAAACAAGCAGAAAAATACAAGTTCTCACAGATCCACTCCTCTACTGTCCAGGATAACAAGACACAGATTCTCGTGATTTACACTTCCCCGGATCATTACATCAACGTGACCATGGATCGTGTCGGAAAATTAAAGGCTATCAAAAAAGATATCTACCCCAAAACAGAATTAGAAGGCAAAAACAAATAAGAGGGACCCTTGTCCAACTAAAAAGAGACGGTTCTGCCGACTCTTTTTTGATGCTACGAAACCAACCTTACAACCCTGTAATACTCTGTAAGGTAAATCAATTTCCCATTTCTCTCCTATCAATTACGATTCTCCTGTTACATGTAAAGGGGGATCACCAATAATGAATGGCATGGAAATCAACATTCACTACTTTCGCTTGATTAATGACTTGGGGAAAGATTATCCGGCTCTCAATCCCGTGGCTTTTTACGTCGCGGAATATATGGTGTTTATTCTAGCGTTGAGTGCTTTGGTGTATTGGTTTACGAGAAAACATGAGAATCGCATCATGGTCGTTTGTGCAAGTTTTACGTTTGTCATCGCCGAGCTATTCGGGAAAGTAGCCGGAAGCTTTCATGCGAATAATCAGCCATTCGCAGAGCTTGCTGACGTCAATCAATTAGTACAAAAGGCGGTAGACAATTCGTTTCCCAGCGACCATACGATCCTGTTTTTTTCCTTTTGCATGACCTTCTGGCTTTTTAAAAAGACAACGGGACCACTCTGGATGCTGCTTGCGGCTTGTGTCGGCCTTTCTCGCATTTTGGTAGGCGTCCATTATCCGGCAGATGTCATCGTGGGTGCCCTGATCAGCATTGGGTCTGCCTTGGCCGTCTATATGATCGTACCAAGATTGAGCTTTGTCCATACGCTACTTGCTTTCTATGAAAAAGGAGAGCAAGCGATCTTGCCTGCCAAATCGAAGACGCGAGATTTTTGATTCACTATTACGTCTCTGTCATCGTTCCACCATTGACATGCAATACCTGGCCCGTGACATATCCCGAATCATCCGAGGCCAGGTAAACACAGGTCGGAGCGAGCTCAAACGGCTGCCCTGCGCGACGCATCGGTGTGTCGACACCCAAAGTCGTGATGTACTCTGCGGAGTAGCTGGATACTTGCAGCGGCGTCCAGATTGGACCGGGAGCAACTGCCTTTACCCTGATGCCTTGCTTGACCAATTGAAGTGACATGGAAGGAAACTGACATGTATGTATGACATGACCTTTTCCCATTATGGAAGCAACCATTTATACGACAATCATTTTGATGAACTGAAGAATAAGAGGAGCACCTTGTACTGGAATGTCACTCAGAATCAACACTCCTGGTTGGACAACATATAAATTAGGAGGTTGTAGCATTCCATTGATGAATAGATTCACAACAGAAACTTCATTCGGATCCAGAATGCCGGAAGTACTGAATAGCATGACAGCATCACTGTTGGTATACATGTTTTTGATGCCATCTGAAATGGCCGTATACTGATAGGTTTCTGTTCGTATTAAACCAGGAGTACATGGACACGGGGGACAGGGAGGACACGTTGGGGAGGGTTTTACTGGAAAAATTCCGGGACAGCCTACTGGTTGGACGATTTGCAGACTCTGTCTTCTCACTGGGTATAACTGTGTGACATAGCGCCTCATAAAATCACTCGTCCTTTCTCGAAGTGCATCGACCGTTCACTCCGAATGACACATATGAGTGAACCCCAGGCACATTCCATCCACCTGGGGCCACCATCCTATTCACCTTAGTTAACGACGAACTCTACAAGTACGGATACAGAAGCGTTTTCTGCATCTCCATTAGGAATCGTAATCGCCGTCGTTGTGATTGAGGAAGTATTTCCTGCCTGAAGCACTCCATTGACATAGAGATTGTAAAAAGCAAACGTACCAGGAAATGCTGTCGCAGCAGCGCCCGCGTCAGTGGTAAATGAAGTTGCAGCAATGGCAAACGCAGCACCAGTACCAGTTCCAGCTCCCATGGTGGACGTAAATCTCAATGAGGCTAAATACGGTTTAATAATCGGCACTTAGAACACCCCCTTCTCTATTTAATCCTTACTAGTAAATGATTGGTTTCATCCGATTGAAACCGTCAGATGACAGTAGAAACCTGCACATTTTTCCTTGAAGGAATATGATTGAAAAATGAAATCACCCCCCTACTTTTACCAGTAGGAGGGCTACATGATTTCTAATCTAGAAACAGTACTCGTAACTGCTCTTTCTCTGCGTCACTCAATACGTATTCGGCCATCGGGAACAGCACACTCTCTTCTTTAAAGAAATGTTCCAAGAGTATTTCTACTGACTTCAGCAAATGAGTGTGGACAGCTTCTACTTCAACAGGTTGAGACTTTTCCATTTCAACGATTCGCATGAACGACATCAGACTTTCATGAATAAGATCATGCTCTTCCTCCATAGCAGCAATCGGTCCCAGTTCCCGTTCGATATAGTTAGCCATTAGGGGATACAGGTCTTCCTCCTCACGTCTGGAGTGTTTCTCCAGTTCCGCCCGAAACAAGGACGCCAGCTCATGAAGCTCCGTTAAGCCCTTCTTTCTTTTAGTAGGATCGGCAGTAGATTTCAGGTTATTTGCTAGATGTACGAGCTCATTCATCTGCTCAGCCAATGATAGGTGCTCGTCTTTCAATTTTTCCAGAGCTGGACACAGCTTCCTTCTCCCTTCAAACTCCTGCATCCTCCCCATACATCCTATAGGCGGTGGTCCCATTACAATCCCTCCATCTACTAGTGGGAGTTAGTTACCAAAAGAAATGCGATAAGCTAGCTGTCCCCGATTGTCCTTAGCAACCATTCGAATACAGTCATCCTCTTGCGAAAAAGCAACCGGTCCATTCTGGATGGGAATCGCAACAAACTGGCAAGGATTAAAATAGAGCCGCAAATGCTCCTCATCCTCCGTGATCTCCCATTTTGCTAGCTGCCTTTCCAAGAGAGCCGGATTGTGTGGTTCGGCATCATCCGCCAAATCTTGAATGAGTATCCCCATTTTTTTATCCACCAAGGCAGGCAGCTCTTGGTGAAGCTCGGCAATCGTTCGCTTACTAGGATTCATGGCAACTGATCACACTTCCTTCCCCGGGTTATTTCCCTTCTTCTCTTCGATCTCGCTGGTCTTTTCTAAATACAATCCATGCCAGTGGGAACAACACTACCGTTGCACCACTGAGCAATAGTACCTCCATATATCGCTGTGCAAAATACATGTTGACTGTGTACTGCGTGCACACAATGCTGGCGAACAAGATCAATGCTAATAGGATGACACCTCTATAGCTGCTCTTCATAACTCTTCACCCCTACAGCGTATACGGCTCCATCTTTCTCTTGAAGCACAATTTCCGGAAGTGGTCTTCTTGGGGGACCAGCGAGCGGCTTACCTGTGGCGATATCAAATTTCCCATGATGGCAAGGACATAGCAGCTCTTTCTCATCTCGGTCCCAAAATACTGGACAACGCAGGTGGGTACATGCATTTTGATACGCCTTGTATTCCTTTTCCTTCACATATACGAACAATGCGCTGTCATGCTCTCCTGGATAAGCAAACTCGATCGCATCTCCGGGTTTTATATCGCTGAGATTCGCGATTTTTTGTGTGGGATACGACTTGCTGGATGAACTCATCAGCTCCTTGGCAGCTAATGCCCCCCATGGCAGAGTAGATGCGGCGAAAAGACCGGCTGCCCCTACCATTGTTTTCATAAAACTCCGTCGATCCAGATTACGCTCATTGGAACGATTGATGTTATGTGTATAATTGTCATCCTTCAACGGAATTGGGCGGGTTTTCTCGTTCTCCATAAGGTATTTCTCCCCTCTAGAATAGCTTCTGTTTGCCCTGCAGAATGCCAGGCAGGCTAATTTTCACATTGGTTTCGCCTTCCAGCACATCTGGGTCGTGGCTGGCAGTCCATTTGCCATTGGCCAAAGGAATCTGTGCCCGTTTTTCTTCCAGCTCTGCTTCCTCAATCCACTGCAAGGTGTTTGTCGGGCAAACCGAAGCGCACATCGGCGGGATTCCCTCTTTCGTACGGTCGTAGCATAGATCGCACTTGTACATGAGATTCTGTTGTTCATCAAATTTGGGAATCCCATAGGGGCAGGCAATCGTACAATTTTGACAACCGATGCATTTCTCTACCAAAGCTGACAATACGGCCCCATTATCTGCGATTTGAATCGCCTGAGCAGGACAGCTGCGGGCACAAGCTGGATTGACACAATGGAAGCACATGAGAGGAATCGTTTGTCTATTGATAAACGGGTCCACATCCAGTACGTAGTTTCGGTTTCGGTTGTCGTGACCTCCGCACTGTGTACACGCCGCCAAGCAGCTTCGACACCCGATGCAATTGTCCATTTCGATGTATAAGACTTGTTTACCCATGGCGAACTCCTCCATGTTTGTGCTTGATGATTTTTGCGGCGCACGCCTTAAACTCAGGCATTTTGCTGTAAGGGTCCAATGCTGGGTTAGTCAGCAGATTAATAGACTGCGCTTTTCCCCAGTGGTACGGAACGAACACCGTATCCTCTCGAATTGCCTCGATTACTTTCACGCGGTACTGCGCCTCGCCTCTTCTCGTTTTCAGAGTGACCAGCTCATCGTGTTCAATGCCATAACGAGTCGCTGTTTTTGGATGAACTTCTAGAAGAGGATCAGGATACATGTCTGTCAAAAACGGGATTCGTCTTGTCTGGTTCCCGGACAAATAGTGGAACACAACTCGTCCCGTAGTTAGCCGCAAAGGATATTCTTCATCCGGCTCCTCTGCTGGCGGACGGTAAGGCAGCGCACATATTTTGGCTTTGCCATCCGGGTGATAAAATTTTTTATCCAGGAATAAATGGGGCTGTCCCTCGTCCCCCTCCTCGCGGCACGGCCAGAAAACACCATTGTTTTGATCAATTTTCTCGTAGGTGACCCCGTAGTAGTCAGCTATTCCGCCTTTGGAGACCTGACGTATTTCATTGAATATATCCTGAGGAGACTTCAAGTGCGCAAAGTATTGTCCGCGCCCCATTCTTTTCGCGATTTCTATTTGAATCCACCAGTCAGGCTTGGATTCGGCAAACCATTCCTGTGCCTGACGGTGACGAATGATGCGACCTTCGAGATTGGTAGTCGTTCCATCGTCCTCTGCCCAAGTCGTAACGGGAAGAACGACATCGGCGTATTCAGCTGATTCGGACAAGTAAAAGTCGCAGCAAACCATAAAATCCAGACTTTTCAGGGACTCCCGAACATGGTTTAGATTTGGCGCACTTACAACCGGATTGGAGCAGAGTAAGTATAAGCTGCGAATCGTTTTATCCTTCATCAGCTGGAACATCTCATAGGCAGAGACACCTTTCTGCGGCATCTCTTCCGCGGAAATGCCCCAGGCACATGCTATTTCACGCACATGTTCAGGATTGTCGAGCTTGCGGTAGCCAGGCAATTGATCGGCTTTTTGCCCGTGTTCCCGCCCCCCTTGACCGTTCCCTTGACCAGTTAGGGTTGCAACACCTGATTTTGGACGGCCAATCTTGCCTGTGACGAGCGACATGTTCGTATAAGCCGATACGTTGTCGGTCCCTTTCGCCTGCTGTTCCACACCACGGCAAAACATCACAATCGCATCGGGTGCCCGCCCAAAAATGTCGGCAGCACGCACAATCTTCTCCACCGAAACCCCTGTTATTTCGCTGACATACTCCGGTGTGAAGGTAGCAACCACTTCTTTTGTTTCTTCAATACCATTCGTATGATTTCGAATAAAGTCTTCATCCATATGCCCATTCTTGATCAGGAGATGAACGATTCCGTTTGCCAGTGCCAAATCTGTACCGGGCCGCAGATCCAGGTGGATATCAGCTCGACGTGCCAAAGGTGTTTCCCTTGGATCGGCTACGATCAGATAGCCGCCTCGATTTTGCACTTCCCAAATACGGAACATGCTGGTTGGGTGACACTCGGCCGCGTTTGATCCGGCCAAAAACAAGCAGTCTGTTTGATGAATATCCGTCCAGGGAACGGTAGAACCGCGATCAATCCCCAAGCTTCGATTCAATCCTGCCGCAGCGGAGGACATGCAGAAGCGACCATTGTAGTCGATATAGCGGGTTTGCAAGGCTACCCGCGCAAACTTACCCGTGAGGTAGCATTTTTCGTTCGTCATGGAAACGCCAGAGTAAACAGACAAGGTATCTTTGCCATAGTTGTGTTGCAATTCCTTGAACTTGGAAACGATCAAGTCAAGTGCTTCCTCCCATGACGCTTCCCGAAATCCTTCCGCCGTGCCTTTTAATGATGCATCTGTTCGAATCAACGGCCGCTGTATCCGATCCGGATGGTTAACCTGCTGATAAGCCGTCACCCCTTTTGGGCACATCTTACCCAGATTGACAGGGAAATCGTACCGTGGCTCCACGCCGATAATTTTGTTCGTCGTTGTATCTACACGCAGGTTCATCCCGCATTGCATACCACAGTAGCAGCAGTGCGTGCTGACCAATTTCTCGTTCGGATGTATCTTGTTTTCTATAACTTTTAAAAATTTATCCTTTGGCATGTTGATTTGCCTCCCTGGCATTGATCTCGTGCGTAGGAACTCCTGTGAAACGGAACATCCGGTATTTTCTGCGGCACGGCAAGCAAAGTTCAGCCAAGTGGAATCCTTCTTCCATTTGAAAAGCCATTTCGTTTTTACCCAGTACATTGATTACATCTGCTGACTGTTCCGCAGAAACAAATTCATTGCTGCACACTTTGCACTTTTTCATTTCCTGCTCGCCATAGTGCTCGCGATAATTGCGTGCAAACACACTCATGGGACGGAACGGTATGTGAGCCAGTTTTCCGAATGGCAGATAAATCAATGTCACAATCACTGCAAATTGATGAGTGACTGATATGACCGGGTGCCCAAAGCCCCCTAAGAACATGTTGCTTACGGTTAACATCAAGCCTGTTATGCTGATAAACAGTAGCAGGTATAAAGGTAAAAAGTCGTAGACAAAGGATTGTTCAGCCCGTGCCTGCATGTTCTTGTGTCTGCGATACAAAGCCATGACTACTCCGCTGATGACCATAAAAGCAGTAATATTCAACGCGTTGTAAAAGAGAAAGGCAATCCAGCCATCCGCTTGTACTGTCAGAACATCCACACCCATGAACACGACCTGATAGTAGCCGTTGTCCGTCATCGTGAAATACATCCAGCCAAACACTAATGGAAAGGTGACGAACGCGGCCAAGATGCATCCCCATCCCAGCAAAATGTGCTGTGTCCAGCGGTACCATCCCCGATTCCAAATAAAGCGATAGATAGCCAGATGATCTACCGTTGTATTCGCCGTGCTTTTACGAAAGAGAAGTCGTAGCCCCTTTTTCAAAATGACATTCGTTGGCGGGCGATCTGCCCACGCAGAAAATCGGTATAGGAAACCTCCAATAAAGACAAGTGTCCCCACCATATAGCCGTAAAGCGCCAGATCAATATGCGTGAAAAAACGTGTTCCCACGTAACTTAGGACGAACAAGCAAGCAATGATGATAAAAGCACGCTTCGCCACCTTGGAAGCAAATAGATAGTTCATACAACACCCTCCCTGCTGCTGCTCATTTTTTCCTTTCGCTTGAGGTCATTGTAGCAATGGCTCGTAGCTCAGGTTGTGATTTACCTCACACCACTGCCATAATCAGGACGATTTTCTCTTCCCAAACCATCGATTTCGGATGATATAATGAGTTACCTTTGTATCCTTGTTGTAGGGAGGACCCACATGACCGGAAATGGCACAACGTTTGTACAGCAGATTTCTTCCGATTTTGTGAATAGCCTTGAAACGTTTTCTGTTAGGAAAAAATTCGTTCCCGGAGCCGTTCTGTTTTTGGATGGTGAAAGAGCCGATCAGCTATTCTTAATTTCTTCGGGCCAAATTAAGCTCACTAAAAACACCAACGATGGAAAAGAACTGACACTGCAAGTATTTGGGGCAGGAGAGTTAGTCGGCGTCTCCGGGCTGTTCGAACAGGAATTGACGTACACCTCCACAGGCACCATGTTGATGGAGGGTGAGATATGGATCATCCCGCGCCAAGAGTTGGAAAAAATGCTCATCAAAAACGGTCAATTTTGCGTAGACTTCCTGCGTTGGATGGGATTGATGAACAGGCGGATGCAATCTAAATTTCGTGATCTGCTACTCAATGGCAAAATCGGTGCCTTGTATTCAACGCTAATCCGCATGAGTAACACGTACGGCAAGCCACACCCCGAAGGAATCCTCATCGACCTTTCTCTTACCAATCGCGATTTGGCACAATTCATTGGACTGACACGAGAAAGTGTCAACCGGATGCTTTCCGATCTAAAAAAACAGGACACCATCGATCTACTTCCCCAGGGGCATATCTTGATTAAGGACCTTGCCTATTTAAAAGAGGCGATTTATTGTGATGACTGCCCTCCTGATATTTGCCAAATGTGAGCAAACTCTACATACTTTTCTACACGAAAAAAGTCCTGGACTTGTCCGTCCAAGACTTTTTTTCATAAGTGATTCAAGCTTCTTTATCCATGTCTTTGCTCCGCAAGCTCGCTGAACATGCCCGCATAGTACTCGACGTCTCCTGCATCGTCCAGAATCGCGCTGATTGTTAACCATTGGAGGTACTGATCTCCATTCTTCCGGCGATTCCAGATCTCTCCTTGCCAGTAGCCATTCTTCTTGATCGAGTCCCACATCTTTTGATAGAAGTCGGCACCCTGTCTGCCTGATTTTAGAATATTGGGAGACTTGCCAATCACCTCTTTCATCTCATAACCGGTCACTTTCGTAAAAGCATGGTTCGCACTTTTAATGACTCCTCGTGTATCGGTAATCAGTATCGCCTCTCCCGTCTTTTCCATAATGGTGGCGGCGAGCTGCAGCTTCTCTTGATAAAACATCCACATCACTAAGACCAAGCTTACCAGTGCAAACTGAGATAACGCCATGAAACCGATCGCGTAATGCCCCGTCAGATTAAACAGCATCGTTAATATCAACGGCGGGAAAAATCCTCCTAATCCCCCCATAGCAGATACGATCCCATTTACAATCCCCGCTTGTCGCGAGAAATACATCGGCACTAATTTGAACACGGCACCGTTACCAATTCCGGCACATACCGCCACCAACAAGCACCCTACCGTATACATCAAAATCGATGGCGAAAACGATAAGACAATACCAGACAAGGCAAGCCCGACAAACACAATCATCAATGCCTTGAAGGGATTCCACTTATCTCCTAGCCAGCCTCCCAATGGTCTTGCCAGTGTCGCCAAAAGAATGAACCCTGCTGTTCTCATACCTGCATCTACTTTATCCAATTGGAAATTGCTCACTAAAAAATTCGGGAGATACACGGTGAAAGCGACGAAGCAACCGAACGTAATAAAGTAGAACAAACTGATTAACCATAGCTTTTCATTTTTGTAGACACTCTTGATCTGCTGACCAAGAGGAGTCACTACCTTCGGTTCATTTTTATCCCCCATCAAGAAGGTAAGTACAGCGAATCCCGCAAGCAATAGCATAAACATCTGTACAGTAGTGGCCCATCCAAACGATTTAGCCAGAACTGGCGCTGCAAAAGTGGTTATCGCTGTACCAATATTCCCCATACCGTAGATTCCGTTTATAGAACCGTGCTTCTCTTTCGGATAGTATTTGGGGAGAGAAGTGACACCAACGGAAAACACCGCTCCGCCTATCCCCAAAAATAGCCCGCCTAGTAACAAATCTGTATAAGTGGTCGCATGGCTAATATAAAAAACAGGAGCCAGCAGCAAGAGAAAGCTTATACTAAATAATATTCTCGCGCCAAATCGGTTACTCCAATATCCAACGGGGATTCTCAGCAACGATCCCAGCAAGACTGGAATCGCTGTCACCCACGCCACTTCGCCTGCACTCATGGGTACGGTTTCTTTGATAAAAGGCATGAGCGATGACAGAATGACCCATACCATGAAACCGACCGTAAGACTTAACGTCTGTAACGGCAACTGCCATTTTCGTACCATAACAACACCCCTCAACTTGGGAATCTTCTTCATTCACTATGATAAGAGGCAATGTTTTTTCCCGTTGTGATTTTAATCACAGCCTCCTTCCAGGCGATCCGCTTATAATCAAAGCGAAATCTTGAATCGAAGGAGTGGATTATACATGTTTTGTTATCAATGTGAACAGACTCCATCAGGTGGTTGTAAGGTCATCGGCGTTTGCGGAAAGAATGAAGATCTTGCGAGTATTCAGGATACAATTATTTTTGCTTTAAAAGGAATTGCCGCTTATGCAACACATGCTCGTCAACTAGGCTATATCGATCCTGAAGTGGACGGGATTACACAGGAAGCTCTCTATTTTACATTGACGAATGTGAATTTTAACTTGGACGAACATTTACAAATGGCCATGAAAGTAGGCAAAGCCGCCATAAAAGTCATGGAGCTTTTGGATCGGGCTCATACGGATCATTTCGGAGTCCCAGAGCCAATCACAGTCTCGCAAAATAAAATAGAAGGAAAATGCATCGTTGTTACGGGGCACAATCTGTTTGCTCTCGAAGAGCTGTTAAAACAGACAGAAGGCAAAGGTATCAATGTGTACACGCATTCCGAAATGCTGCCTGCACATGGCTATCCCGAACTGAAGAAATATCCTCATTTGAAAGGGAACATCGGGAAAGCATGGTACGATCAACGTCAATTGTTCGAGAAATTTCCAGGCGCCATTCTGGCTACAACAAACTGTGTGATGCCCATTCGAGGCAGCTACGCCGATCGGTTCTTTTCGTATGATATAACCGGTTTGGAAAATGTGACGAAAATTGTAGATAACGATTTTGCGCCACTCATTGAGAAAGCATTGTCTCTTCCTGAGGTTTCCATCGAATCGGAACTGACATTGACGACCGGGTATCATCACAAAACCGTCCTCGGCATCGCCCCTGAAATCATTCAGGCAGTCAAGGAAGGAAAGATCAAACGTTTCTTCGTCATCGCTGGTTGTGACGCTCCTGGCAAGGGCGGCGAGTATTATCGTGAATTGGCTACGTCCTTACCGCCAGAAGCAGTCATTCTTACTACTTCATGCGGAAAATTCCGTTTTAACGATGTAGATTTCGGCACCGTACCAGGTACCGACATCCCAAGATATATCGATTTGGGACAGTGCAATAACTCGGTTTCTACCATTACGATTGCAGCTGCATTAGCCGATGCCTTCGAGTGTGAAGTGAACGAACTGCCAGTAAGTATCGTTCTTTCCTGGTTTGAACAAAAAGCGGTTGCCATCCTGCTCGGCCTGTTTAGCCTGGGGATACAAGATATACGGATTGGCCCAAAATTACCTGAGTTCATTCAGCCAGGTGTTTTGCAAGTACTACAAGACTTGTTCCATATCCAATTGATTGGTGATGCCCAAGAAGATATGAAGCAAATGCTGGGAATCACGCAATAAGCCGTTACCTGTGACGGAAAATAACAAAATGAGGCACCTTCTTCTAACAGGAAGGTGCCTCATTTTACCCCTTAGTCCTTGAAGCTTATACCCATTTTTTAAGCCATTCTGAAACAGATAAGTGCTGCACAGTCCGTATACTCCGCTTCGACAGTCAGTAGCTTTTGACCACTTACAAGTGGTTCGGCGCTCAAAGACAGGAATGGCAATTTTGCAGACGGTCGCTGAATCTTATACAGAGACAGGTCAACAGCATCCTTTCCTATACCCGGGTGCTCCGCAACCAGAGTCGCGTCTAACCAATCCCGAGAGTACGTTTTCGCTCTGAAGGAGACTCTCCCTTTGGATACGTGTTTTGCCGTCAGCAACAGGCCGCCTTTTAATAGTACACCCGTTCCGCCGAATCCAATGTCGATGTGAACTGAAGCCGCCTTTGCCAGCTTTTCGATTTCACTCCACGGCTTCGGTTGTACTGGCGGCTTTGATTGGATGACTAATTTTTCTTGCAATCCTGTTAACGCCTCTATAGTCTGCTTGTCCGCCTGTTTCTTCATCGTTTTTTCTCCTTCTCTCGTCTTGTGCGCGTTCTATCATTTTACCAAATATTTAATTTTTCACCAAAAAACACCTAATGTTGGCATAAAAAAAGGCCCTATCCATCGGTAGATAAGACCCTCCTGTTTCCTCACAGTGGCATATTAGTGACCGCCGTCCATGTTCCCACTTCTCCTGCCCGTATAGATGGGGGTTTCATTCGAACGTTTCCTCGTAATACATAATGGCGCAACCCTAGCGTTAACTCGTCTCTGTAAGCAAAGGTGCCAACAAAATTGGCATAAGGTGATTCAATCGTGATTTGCCTGGACCTCTCATCCCAACTCCCTTGTATGGGAATCGGAGTACCACGGAAATTAACGGTACCACTGACCCTGCCATTCGAGACATTGGAAATCACCAATGTGCCCAACGTGGTGGGTCTTCCACCGAAGCTCGCTTGAACTTCCCATGTAGAGGGGTACGGCAAGCTGACCCGAGTCGTCTGTCCAATTGCCACGGTCGACCTCTCCTTTCGATTGACTTGAGAGTGAAGTCAAATGGTATGGTACGTTACAGTATACGTAACCATGATGAATCTTCCCGTAGGCGGAAGCACAACTTTATTTTTCATGATAAACGAGCTTGCGCTGGTGCCCACAAACGGGTAATAAAAAAGAGACGGTTTCTCCCGCCTCTTCTTTATTACTACCATTCCGTTTCTGTTTTGTGTTCAATTACATGTATGACTTTTGGTTCAACTGCTTTCATCATTTGTTTCAGTAAATCATCGCTGATCGTTACTCCATCAGCTTGAAGTTGTCCTTCAGCCTGTGTTTTTGCAATCACATCAATCACTTGTTGTTTCGAGATATTTTTAGATGCTGCAATCTCAACAACAGTTTTACCTTTTGCCAATTCTTGTTTTAATTCTGTCGGGGTGATTTTCAGTAAAGCAAACAGTTTTTCATCACTTAAAAAGTAATCAGCAGTATAATCAGGCTTACCATCTCTAGAGAAATAACCTTCTACTTCATTGTTTGACGGTGCAGGAGCTGCTGGAGAAAGATTAATGGTATTACCGTGAACAAATACTTGGTAACCCTCTCCTTCTGATCCCTTCTTGGTGTAATTCAGGATGAATGTTTTTTCATTTGGGTTCTCCATCTGCTCCATGGCAACCTCGTAATCTTTGCTGTTGCCATACAATTTATCAATGAGCTGATCTACCTTCCCCTTGATTTCCTGTTCGGGTAAAGTAATGAGCGGCTTCTCCTTAGGCTCCCAATTCTCTTGAGTCAGGTCTTGAATCACATCCGTAATACCGTTTGTATGGAGGGTAAGCTTTTTGCCGGTTCCTCCCTTTTCCTGCAGAACGATGCTTAGTTGGACCTTTTTGGTTGAATCATTGGGGTCTCCAAGGTAGCTAGCATCGATAATCTCAAACGATTTTGTTTCGGGAAATGCGCTATACAGCTTCTCAAGTGTTGCTTTCCCAGCCTCATCCAGCTTAACTTGTTCAGAAGGCATTGGTGCTCGAGTAAGCATATCAATCACAATTGGGGCCGCAAATGCTGCGGTTGGAATCAAAATCGCAGCAGCAACTAATCCACCAATTAATCTTTTTTTCATCGTTATTGCGCTCCTTTTTCGTTGCAAATAGTGAGAATAGGATTGTTCTATACGTTTGGAAATGGCCGGCGGGCACTCCATCTTTTCTGCTTCTTCGTGCAGATGTTCATAAATTTTGCGTTCAATAGTCATTGATCTTTTCCATCCTTTCCAGGGGGAGATTCCTGAAGTCTTTTCGAAGCGCCTGGAGGCCAGCATGATATCTGGACTTGACTGTACCCAACGGAATATCGAGCAACGTCGCAATTTCCTCAAGAGTATAGTCGTGATAAAAGCGGAAGATAATCACTGCCCGTTGTTTATCGGTCAGTTTTCGTATGGACTGGGATATCAGTTGGTTCCTCCCATCCATCAACGCAGTATGTTCATCCCAATAAGACTCTTCCCGGGAGAAAGAACGGATGCGTTCAAAAATGCGGAATCTCCTCCAGCTCTTGACCCGAAATCTCTGCACTTGCCGGATTACCAGGCCATGCAGCCAGAACTGGAAAGGACGGTTCGTATCGTAATTAGCAAGTGATGTCCACATTTGCATATAGATTTCATTCATGACATCTTCCCGATCCTGCTTATGATCCACCAGAAAGGAGACGGTCCGGTATACGTCCTGAAAGGTGGCATCATACATCGTATGAAATGCTTGTTCATCACCCTCTTTCATTTTTATAAGTAATTGATACATCTCTTCATTTTCCATTCAGAGGGCCCTCCTGAGTAAGCTTACACACTATATTGTCTCTCTTTCGGAAAAAGGTTCGGTCCTCTTCTAAATTTTTTTCAAACTGTTGAGTGTCTTAGGGTCTCTTGTCTGGCAATTCCACAAGGAGGTTCATAACCTATTTATATCGAAACTTAAACTGACACTTACCGCAAAGGGAGTTCGAAAAACTTCGAGTAGGAGCGTGTAAAATGAATGTAAAAGAAAAGCTGATACTTATTAAAGAAAACGGCTACCAAGCCCCACCCGATACATTCCAGTTCATACAAGAAATGATAAGTCACATTGGTTCTTTGGATGCCGAACTACGAGATGACCTCATTTATACAACCTTATCACATTGGATTCCTGGTAATTCTCTAACTGCAAACGAACTGGAACAACTGATACCAATCATTCTAGATCAAAACCATTTGCTCTTTAGACTCGGTGAAACAAATACAGATTCTGTCTTTACCCGCTCTTTCTCCATGCTAGTCATACCACTCCTTCTTATGAGGCACAGAGAATCCCCCTTTCTCTCCAGCGAGAACATCCATGCGATTAAAGAGAAAGTTTTTTATAACGTACGAGAAGAGCGTGATTACCGAGGATATGATGAAGAAAAAGGCTGGGCTCATGCCATAGCCCATGCAGCAGATGTACTAGACGAATTAGCACAATGTCCCGAACTGGATAAAAATGACCTCATCACCATCCTCGATTTGGTTTACGAAAAGATGACCATCACCGATCGCATTTACTCCGATGGGGAAGATGAGAGAATGGTAACAGCCATCATTCGTATTATGAATAGAAAAATCTTTAGCCTGAGTTATGTAGAGCAATGGATTCAAAGTTTTGGAGATGTGGATAAGAGTTCCGAATTTCTTCCTGCCTTTAAACAAAAAATCAATATAAAGAATTTTTTGAAGAGCTTGTATTTCCGCTTGAAATTTTACAAAGTAGATGCCGACCTGTGCCCAACCATCGAGCAGACATTATATAAAATAGAAAAAGTATACTATTCCTAATATCGTAATGAAACGAATACAAAAACAAAAAAGAGGCAGTTTTCCCGCCTCTTTTTCACCATTTCCTCATCAAATATACTAATCATTTAATCCCTTTCCATCGAGAATTTGCTGCATGCATTTTTCAACCCTAGCCTCTCGCGTTTTGGCTTGTTTGGGTGCTGAAAAATGAAGAATGTAGGCTCTTTGCCGTCCTGGAGTCAATGCTTCAAAAGCAGTTTTCAAGGTAGGGATTTCATCCATTTTCTTTTGCAATTCTTCTGGAATGATGTATTCTTCATGCTTTTTAAGGTTCACTTCCAAACCAGCTTTTTCAACTTCAATGGCTTCCTGAATATAGGCCTTCAAAATAGATTCCATTTCCATGATTTCATCCACATTGGTGAACCGGATCTGGCGTGCCGCCTGTACATTCTCCGTTTGTTGGATGAGAATCCCATTTGGATCTTTTAACAAGGCACCTTTTTGAAACAGAAGCGCACAATATTCTTTAAATCCATGTATTAAAACGATGTTTTTTTTCTCGAATGTGTAACAAGGATGCATCCACTTAAAATCTTCGGTCAGCTCACAGTCAAGGACAATCCTTCTCAACTTCTCGTATTCTGCCTTCCACGTTTTCGCCTTGCCTAAAAATTCATCAACCTTAGGATTCGTTTTACTTGTTGTCATCAAGGAACACCTCTCATCTACATGGTGTCATGTCAATTTTTAGTTTTGACATTAT
Organism: Brevibacillus sp. FIR094; assembly: GCF_050477165.1. Taxonomy (NCBI): domain Bacteria; kingdom Bacillati; phylum Bacillota; class Bacilli; order Caryophanales; family Paenibacillaceae; genus Brevibacillus; species Brevibacillus sp. FIR094. The sequence continues at coordinate 169,467 of NZ_JBEAES010000009.1, forward strand.
GGTATTTGTATTATTCTATCATCATGTATTCAGGTTCCTTCTTTTAAAGAATAAGCTCTAGCAGATTGAGAGGTGATTGATTTGGATATCGATTCCTATAGGAAATGGGCTTGCCAAAAAATGATCGAATCGTCACAAAGTAATGTGTGGGAAGGACATTGGGCGTGTGCGGTTATCGCCTTAACTGAACTCTTAGAAGAAAAACTTGTACCTGCCAAGCTGGAAGATTTGATTCATAATCATCTTGTTAAAATTGTAGAAGAACATGCAAACGAACAGCAGTATCGGGCAAACAAAGAATACAAAGGTTTTCCTGCTCAAATGATGAGACTACTTGTCCAAAAGAACCATACATACCATGCGCTTGGTCATGACGTGATTTACACATTCTATTTGCTGAGTATGCTCTCTCGTTCCGCTATTCCGGCAACTGCCGAATTGTTTGATGCCATGAGGAACACGGTTGGAAGCTTCAAAGCATCAGGTCCTGGTTATGTTACTGTGAATGGAGAGAATATCGTCATTGATCCTGACGGCGTACCATATACTGGTGTAAAATTGCAGCTGACTCCCGAGACTGTGCTTGACTTACTCCATCATTTTCAAAGACCACTGCAAATGGAAAAAGGCGATATGCAGTTAGGCCATATCCTTACGCATGGTCACGCTATTGTAGAAATGAAACAAGCTTATCGCCATTATGTACACGACCATCTCGATCCGGGCTTTTACGCAAGAATCGATCTCTTGGCTTATGCAAATACACTTGAGGAAAATCGAGTTACTTTCGATTCGATGATTATGGAAACCGAGTTGAATCCATTGGAACCTTCCTACTGGGAACAAGCATTAGTTGAAAGCAGGCATGGCCATTATTATAAATATGCGTACAGTTATCTGAGACTTTGCCGAATGGCAGGGCGTACTCCATCCGATTTTCAATTGTTTCAACGTATTCTGTGAACGATGATGGTAACGGGTTTTGTCCAAAGGCATGAAGCTAAAGGGCAATAACCCGTTTTCTTTTTTACTCGTAAGTGACCTTCATCATTTGACTAATTTTATTGTGGTAGTGGGAAAACTAACGAGAAATATCAGATAGGGGAATACACATGATCTCAGAATTCAAGCGATTTTTACTCGGTAGGCCTATGAAATCAAGTGAACTTGCCGAAGAAAAGTTAAATAAAGTAAAAGCTTTGGCGGTTCTTTCATCGGATGCTTTATCTTCTGTCGCTTACGGAACAGAACAGATTCTTCTCGTGTTAATTACTTTGGGTGCCGTAGCGATGTGGTACTCTATCCCCATCTCCATTGCGGTTGTTGGTCTTTTAACCATACTCATTTTGTCTTACCGTCAAACCATCTTTGCTTATACAACAGGTGGTGGAGCATACATTGTCGCAAAGGACAATTTAGGAACCACTACTGGACTGGTTGCAGGTGGCTCTTTACTCGTGGACTACATTCTAACGGTTGCTGTTAGTACGTCTGCTTCTACAGACGCTATTACCTCGGCATTTCCAGTGTTGCATGAACATCGCGTTCTTCTTGCCTTGTTCATGATTGCAACCGTTACGGTATTAAATTTACGTGGAATAACAGAATCGGCAACGATTTTAATGTACCCTGTTTATTTGTTTGTTGTCGCTATTCTCGTATTGATTCTTGGCGGCGGGTTTCAATGGTTGGCTGGGAATGTTCAAGCTCATCCCCCAGAATATGGGGCAGTTGTTCCGGGAATAACTTTATTCCTGCTATTGAGAGCGTTTAGTTCAGGGTGTTCGGCATTAACAGGGGTAGAAGCCGTATCCAATGCGATTCCCAACTTTAGAGACCCAGCACCGAAAAATGCAGCATTGACTCTTATCATGATGGGGCTCATCCTCGGTATTATGTTCATGGGCATTAGCCTGTTGGCTTATTTATATGGTATTTCACCGAGTCCAAAGGAAACGGTGGTATCTCAAATCGCCTCTGCTGTTTTTGGACGAGGAATCATGTATTACTCGATTCAAGCAGTTACAGCACTTATTTTATTTCTAGCCGCCAATACTGCTTTTGCAGCCTTTCCTTTACTCGCCTTTATGTTAGCCAAGGACAGATTTATGCCAAATATGTTCATGGTTCGGGGAGATCGTCTTGGGTTTTCAAACGGGATTATTTTCTTGGCTATTCTTTCAGCACTATTAGTGATTGCTTTTAAAGGAGAAACGGAAAACTTAATCCCTTTGTATGCCCTTGGGGTTTTTATCCCGTTTACCTTGTCTCAAGCCGGAATGATGAAACGCTGGATTTCCAAAAAGCCCCCAGGGTGGCTACTCCCTTTTGTTATCAATACGTTAGGAATGCTAACGACCCTTACCATTTGCCTCATCTTTTTGATTACAAAACTCTCTCAGGTATGGCCGATTTTTGTGTTCCTTCCTATCGTCATTTTCATCTTTTGGAAGATCAATCGGCATTATAGAGATTTAGCAAATGAGCTACGACTTGATATGGAAACAGACAAACCCGAACCCAAAGGGAGTGTCATCGTTATTCCTGTGGCAGGGATTTCGCAGGTGGTGAAAAACACCATTAGTTTTGCGCAATCCTTGTCAGATGACATTGTCGCTGTATATGTCGGATTCAGTGATGAAGACATGAAAAAAATGGAGGAAAAATGGGAGCTCTGGAATCCCGGAGTACGTTTGATTGTCCTGCGTTCACATTATCGTAGTATCATAAGACCTTTGTTTAAGTTTATTGACACGGTTGAGTGGAAAAAGGCAGAAACGGATCATGTTACTGTTATGATTCCACAGTTTATTACCAAGCGCTGGTGGCATAACTTACTTCATAACCAGACGAGTTTATTAATCCGCGCGTATTTATTTGCCCGCCAAGATGTAAAAATCGCTACGGTTCCCTATCGATTAAAGAAATGAGGCAGTATCCATTAAGCCAGAAACAACTAATAAAACCCGTCCCTTTGTAAGGAGACGGGTTCATTTTTGATTTCCTTGATCATCATGACTACGATTTAAATCCAGTATGAGCCTAAAATTAGATTGAATGACTACCCAATCATACACTTTTTTTACTCGAATGATTTCTGGCTGAATACTGTTGGAGACTCCAGAAGTGACGGTAACCACAAAGCTGCAAGAGGCCATATTGCCAGACTGATCTCTGGCTGTGCAGGTAAGCACAGTCATTCCTACAGGAAAGTCCATGGTAAAAGTTGCAACTGCAATTGGGGCAGGAGGAGAAAAGGACCGTGTGATCCCATGACAGGTAATAGAGATTACCCCACAAGTATCAGTGGCAGTGACTTCATAGGTAACAGTAGCGGAAGTTTGCCCAGGTAAAACAAGAACTGTGATGTCTTCAGGACAAGTGATGGTTGGAGGTTCGTCAATAACCGTGATGGTAAACGAACAGACTTCCGTATTCCCAAATATATCTTGTGCCGTACAGGTGACATTAGTATCTCCCACTGGAAAAAGGGATCCTGAAGGCGGAGAACAGGTAACGGTAACTCCAGGGCAAAGAGATACAGGTGTTGGATAGTTTACAATAGGGCACGGTACTACCATGTCAGGTGGGCAGGTTGGTGGCTGCACGCATCCATTGAGCAAAACAGAAACATTGCTCGAAGCCTCGTTTGCAGTAGCAATGTCAACTCTTCCGTCTCCGTTAAAATCAGCTGTTGTTATACTGAGCGGACCTGCACCTGTTGAGAACTGAAAGGGTGTCGAGAACCCTCCCGTCCCGTCATTGATGAGTACAGAAACGTTATCAGAGCCTTCATTCGGGGTAGCTAAATCAATGAATCCATCACAAGTAAAGTCAGCCGCTGTTATATCAAAAGGAAATGCATCCGTACCCAGGGAAAAGGGACTTCCTGTTGCTTCTGTAAAAGAACCGAATCCATCGTTTAGAAAGACGGTTACATTACTCGTTGCATTATTTGCAACAGCAATATCAATAAACCCATCCCCATTTAAGTCAGCAGATACTAGGCTACTGGGGGATGAGCCCCCGGGAAGTACAGAGAAGCTCACTCCAGGCGTTTGGAACGTACCGTTTCCATTCCCTCTAAACAATGTTACATCATTGGTGTCTCGATTGGCAGTGGCCAGATCAAGTCTGCCATCTCCATTAAAGTCAGCCGCTACAATATCAGAAGGGGCCAAGCCAGGGTTCGTGTCAAAAGGACTTCCAGGGGCCATGCTAAATACACCTGATCCATCATTCAACAAGACCGTAATAAAGCTAGTTCCTGCAAGTTGGCCTCTATTTGCTATCGCTAAGTCCAAACCGTTCACACCATCAAAGTCACCTACAGCAATAGCAAAAGATTCGGAAACAACAGGAAACACACCGGTACTGTAGGCTACAGGTGCAGCAAAAGTGCCATCCCCATTATTTAATAGGATAAAAACTCGGTTATTGGAAGATTGATCTGTAACAGCCAAATCTATAGAACCATCTCCATTTAAATCTGCTGCTGCAATTTGACCAAGTAAAGACCCAGGAAACAAAGTACTGAAGGGGATCGTTTGTGATACGGAAAATACGCCGGAACCATTGTTTAGAAGAATGGAAACATCATTGGACCCACTATCCACTACGGCCAAGTCTATGAAACCGTCTCCGTTAAAATCGGCAGAAGTAATGCTGGAAGGTGATGTTCCTCCCGTATCATATTCGACTGCGGACTGAAAAAATGGGCAGGCCAAATTGGGTTCCCCCTTTCTTACAGGAATACAGGCAGCCATTCCCTGATCGAAATGCTTCACTCCAAACACCAATACAGGTTAAAAAATGCACGTGGTGCATACTATGCAAATGCCCTTGATCATGATATTGCTGTTTAGGCATGAACGTGAATCCAATAATCAAAAAATGTAGGAATTGGTCTTGGAAAGACAAGTAGTAACTCAATGGGAAACAAGACCGTCGGAGAAAAGATAAAGTTTGATTTTAATGGGACAAAGTTGAATATTCGATCCTATCTTTATTCTGGTGTCTATCACTTAAACATTGACGGTGTAGACATTGAAAACATTCGTTCAAACGGTAAAACAGCTTATGGGGTGACATATGTAAATGAGTCACTAACGAATTCACGCCATAGCGTTGAGATTACTGTTAAGGAAGCGAATTTTTGGATAGATTCAATCGACATAGATGAAACTGGAGCGGTTATTTCTCCGGACACTCCAGATCCCGAACCTGAACCAGAGCCAGAGCCAACTCCAACCGGTAATGACGCATTGCTTGTTATTAAAATGATCAGTGGTCTTGAAAAAGAGTTTGAGCTAACTGCTGCTGAGATTGAAGACTTTATCAACTGGTACAACAAACGTGCTGACGGTAACGGTAAGGAAATCTACATGTTTGAAAAAGACTTCAATATGGGACCATTCACCGCTCGAAAAGATTATGTAGCATTTAGCAAGATTCAATCCTTTGAAGTCATGGAATATACTAAATAACAAGCCGAGGCACCTCCTTATAAATGGGAAGGTGCCTCAACGATTTTTACCCAATCAATTCCAAGCTAAAGCAATTATTAATCAAATCCGTCTCTACCAATAAATTTTTTACATCAAAAAAACTTGATTTAATTATTGCATCTTCTTGGTAACCGTGCATATAATAAAATCATCAAAAAAAATTGATGAATGAGGTTGTAATCGATGAACGACATCAAACAGAAATTGGAGCAATATGAGAAGAAATTCAAAGCTCTCTCCGATCAGAAGCGACTTGAAATTATGTATGAGCTTTGTCAAAGAGGTAAAACATGCGTATGTGACCTTACCGAGGTTTTTGATATGCCTCAATCTAAATTATCGTATCATCTCAAGATATTATTGGATGCCAACCTGATTATCAAAGAGACAAAAGGTACCTGGAGTTATTACGATTTGAATGATGATGAAGTGAATCATCTCTTATCGGAAGAGCTTTGTTGTATTTTCAGGAAAACAGGCAAAGGTAGTTGCTGCTAATTTTTTTAGACATTACATCAATTTTTTTTGATTAATAGTTTGCAAAGGAGGATTCTGAAATGAAGTATGTACATGTTGGCGTTAACGTTACCAATCTGGAGAAATCTATTGCGTTCTATCAAAAGGTTTTTGGTGTTAATCCTGTAAAGGTAAAACCTGATTATGCCAAGTTCTTGCTTGAAACCCCAGGACTAAACTTTACATTGAATGTTCGGGACGATGTAAGCGGAAATCAAGTTAACCACTTCGGATTCCAGGTTGAAAGTGCAAATGAAATCCTTACTCATAAGGAAAGACTAGAAAAAGAAGGCTTCTTCGCTCGTGACGAGATGAATACGACATGTTGTTATGCCGTGCAGGATAAATTTTGGGTTACTGATCCAGACGGTAATGAGTGGGAATTTTTCTACACAAAGTCTGACAGTGACGTTCCTAAAATCGAATCCACATCCTGCTGCGTAGATTCAAAAACAGAAGCAACCAATTCTTGCTGCTAAGACAAAGTGGGAGGCCTAATGAAACAACTATCATTTTTAGATCGCTTCTTGACCCTTTGGATCTTCCTTGCTATGGCAGTAGGGATTATTATCGGAACTTTCTTTCCGACTTTCACAAATGGATTAAATAGCTTACAAATTGGTACAACATCCATACCGCTTGCTATAGGCTTAATCCTGATGATGTACCCCCCTCTAGCTAAAGTTCGATATGAAGAAATGGGACGTGTATTTAAAGACCTTAAGGTTCTTGTGCTATCCCTTATTCAAAATTGGGTTATCGGACCGGTTTTGATGTTTTTATTAGCCATCATTTTCTTGCCAGATAAACCAGAATATATGGTGGGGCTGATCATGATTGGATTGGCACGTTGTATTGCCATGGTGATTGTGTGGAATGACCTCGCAAAAGGGGATGCAGAATATGCTGCCGGGCTTGTGGCTTTCAATTCTGTGTTTCAGATGCTTTTCTTTTCCGTATATGCCTATGTCTTTGTCACTGTCATACCAGAATGGCTTGGTATTCAAGGTGCTGTCATTAGCATTACGATGGCAGAAGTGGCAAAATCGGTGTTTATTTACCTAGGTATTCCTTTTCTTGCAGGGATGCTGACACGCTTTACCCTTGTAAAAGTGAAAGGTAGACATTGGTATGAGAAAGTATTCATCCCCAAAATTAGCCCTATGACTTTGATTGCCCTACTCTTTACCATTATTGTCATGTTCTCAACACAAGGAGAAAACATCGTAAGCGTTCCACTTGATGTTGTTCGCATCGCCATTCCACTTCTCATCTATTTCATTCTCATGTTCTTTATCTCTTTCTATATGGGGAAAAAGATTGGCGCAAATTATCCTGTTACTACGACGCTTGCTTTCACAGCGGGCAGTAATAACTTTGAATTAGCTATCGCTGTGGCAGTCGGAGTGTTTGGGATTCATTCAGGTGCCGCCTTTGCAGCCGTCATCGGTCCTCTTGTTGAAGTACCTGTGATGATTGCATTGGTTCATGTAGCTTTATGGTTCAAGCGCAAGTATTTTGCCAGCACATATCCTAATGGAAGCTGAAAAGGTGTGTACATCATGGAAAACAAAAAAACAATCTACTTTTTATGTACAGGAAATTCTTGCCGAAGCCAAATGGCGGAAGCATGGGGAAAGAAATACTTGGGTAACGCCTGGAATGTTTTTTCTGCTGGGATTGAAGCCCATGGTGTGAATCCAAATGCCGTTCGAGCGATGAATGAAGTTGACATAGACATTTCCGATCAAACATCAGATGTCATTGACCCTGATATTTTAAACAAGGCCGATCTAATCGTGACACTATGCAGCCATGCAGATTCCGTTTGCCCAACCACTCCTCCACATGTAGCACGTGTCCATTGGGGATTTGACGATCCCGCTGGCAAAGAATGGTCTGAGTTTCAACGAGTTCGTGATGAAATTGGTGTACGAATTAAGAGATTCGCGGATATAGGAGAATAAAAGGTGAAAACCCGTCTCCTCAAAACAGAGACGGGTTAGCTATTTCATGATAGGCTCTCATCTGATCATGGTCATATGGCACGAGCAGTGACTGCAAAAGATTGGCGTCAAAGCTCTCCCGATCATCCAGATTACTTCATCCTGCTGCGGCAGTATTACAAGTATCCAGTCATCTGCTCATACACAGATTTCAATTCATGAAATAGTGAGCCTCGATTCAATGACTCTAAGTCCTTTAAAACAAAAAAAGAGGCGGATAATCACCGCCTCTTTTCCCTGATCAATCCCAAGCAAACCTCTGCTCTTTCCAAGGATCACTGTACATATACTTATGTAACCATTGTTCGGTTATTCACCAAGAAAACCCGTCTCCTCAAAACAGAGAGGGTAATTCTTATCTCACTTGATAATTGAACAATCAGAAATGCCCTCCATTGTCTGGAGGGCATTTCTACTATTCAGTATCGGTGATATATTCAAATTCTGTTTCCAACTCAAATTCACCAATTACAGTCTCGCCATCTACGTCATAGAGGGGAATAGTGCGAACTTCACCATTTTCGATCTCTTGCTCAAGTGCCTCTTCAATCGAGGAAACCTCTGGTGTTAGATCCTCTGCTCTAACATATCCTTCTTCTCCGTTAGTGCCAACTGCGGAAATTAAATCCGGTGCTTCACCTATTGTGTATTCTGATAATAAAGAACCATAAGTTTCCCCATTATTGTTTACATCGTATTCCTCCTTGAGAATAATTTCCTCTATATCCTTATCTTCCGAAAGACTCATAGTATTGAGGTTAAGTGTCATAATTGGAGATTTATTTCCATTATAAGTATTGTATCCACTTCCATTATAGAATTCTGCTATACTTCGAGCATAATACTTTCCTGTCGAATCGTATAAGTAAGGAGAATACACATAAAAACCCTTAAGGCTTTCATCGTTATATTTCATATCACTTGCGGTTACTAATCTCCCAGTAGAATCATGCAGAACTGCTTGTTGGCCCATAGATCCTGTTGGAACAGTTGTATCTGCTAAGACTTTAGAATATGCTCTAATGGTTAGTTTACTAGAATCTCCTCTAAGTATCCCAGAATAAAAAGAATAGGTATGACCGTAGATTTTCGGAGTCTTATAAGGGCTAGACTCAACAAAGTCGCCATCAGCAGCAGATGCTGTTGGCATAAAAAATGTTGACATCAGAGTCACAGATAAAGCGCATACCTTTACCATTTTACCAATTTGTCTTGTCACCTGTTTCGTTGTGTTCAATGTACGTTTCCTCCTCAATCATAATTGAATATTGGATTATATTTAATTTCATTAATCCCTATTTTGAAAAATGCAATCTAAATTCGCCTATTACAGTTTTTCCATCTGTTTCATACAGTGGGATCGATCTGTAACCAGTAGCTTCTGTAATTTTTTGAAAAGCAATTGCCTCTTCTGGTGAAGAAACCGGTGGCCTTAGATCGGAAGTTTTTACATATCCTTCAACCCCATTTTCGCCCGTTGCCTTAAGCAAGTCTGGTTTTTGTGATGGTTCTATTGTTAAAGGATCGCTTCCATAAGTTTGTCCTTGTTCGTTGATTGGATAATTAGGAGGTGAATCTGTGTTTGCTGCATGATTTTTAGTAAATACAGTAGGTGAAGCAATTGTAGTTAGCGCCAATATTGCGCCCAAAACTGTGATGTTTTTCTTATTCATAATCAACACTCTCCCTTTCCTTGATGCTTTCTAATGTTAATACAACGGATGACCGGCAGGTGCTAAGGTTTTGTTCAAAAAATCTGTCTCTGCTTTCAGCATAAGAAAGTTCAATGTCTCTTAGTCAATTGGAAATTATAATCTGGATTTATTAGTAAAATATAGCTTACTTTAGTAAGTTAACACGTTTTTTCAAGGAAAGTTGTCGAATTGTGTTGTTCATATAAAGTTCTAATTTAGTTATATTTTCCAAATTACACCTCCTCTTATAATTGACGGAAATAACTTGTAAAGCGTTTCACAAATGATTACATTTTCCACGAAACAAGACATCTCCAAAGCGCTTGGGAATTACCGTCCCTTTTCTCGTATATTTTTTATATCAGAAGTGTTACAAACAAAATAGCCCTCCCCGGATTGCTCCGAAGGAGGACTCGCTTTTTTAAAACTGTCTACATTTAAGGTCACAGTTCATAATTTTCTGTCGGGTTCGTTTCTATTTTCTTCTGATCGCTCATTTTTTTGAAGCCCTTAACATTATCCGCATGTCTTCTTTTTATTTCCAGAAAACGTTTTTGCAACTCATTTAGCTTTTCTTCCTCGTCTCCCCCAAGTGACACTCCGTTTAAATAAAAATTAGTTTCCTTTTCAAGAATTAAAAATTCATGAAAGATCTCTGATAAAAATGCAATTTGAGCAGGATAATTAAAAAATTGGATTAATCCACCGATGACCGCGGCTAAAAGACCAATCACAATTGATATTTCTTTTCCAACCCCAAACAAATCCAGACCTAGAACCGCTGGTATTGAAGACGTTATTACAATGTTTGTAATTACCAAAATTCGATTCCATTTATGAGCATTGCTTAATGCTTCGCTAGCTCCATTTATCTCAATTGCTAAGAAATCATTGAAGGTTTGCACTTTATGCACAAAACTATTCACCTTATTCCCCCTCCTTATCACTATTTTGCTACAGTCAAAAATGTTTGTCTATGAAAAGAGTCCGCCCGGGAAATCGGGCGGTTAGAGGGGTTCATACAAGGCCCTTTCACATATAGCTGGCTTTCGTATGAGAAAATATATTATGATTATTAAAAGTCGTTTGTATTCACAGAAAACGGGAGTAACTCAATATTATTTTTATTTACGTATCTGTCCCAAAGAAAAATGTAGTCAATGCCATGGTATTCTGCGTAAGCGATTAATGCATTCTTTAACATAAAGTAGATCGTGAACTGTGCATCTTCAAAAGCGATTGAGGTATCGGAATAATCCTGTCTTTCGCAACTCTCTGGACTTATATATTCATAATAGGTTCGGCAATTTATCGGTCTCGAATTATAAATACTACAAGCACCGTCTTCACCCAGGAATGGACAATATAATCCTTGCTTGAGATAATCTTGTCTGAATTTACTTGTATGTTTAACAGCTCCGACTTTCGATCTTAAATCTTTTTGGAACTGTTTGATCGCATGTTTGATCTTTCTTTTATCTTCTGGGCTAAAATCCCGATTAATTTTGTTGATTATTACGATTCTCTCTGCTTCAAGGATTTGAATTGGCTGCGTACAGCAATGGCTACATCCTTTTAGGCATTTGTTATGAATATTCTTATTTATTTCTATATCAGTTACTAAGCTTTCAGCGATCTCACAAGAAAACAAAAATGCATTTTCAACATACTCCTGAATATCTTGTTTCTTAATTAATTCCCCAAATCTCTCCATAAAGAATCTGGGTGTATATTGGGCCCGTTGTTTTTGTTGATAAGCTGCTGATTCCAGCACCATAGATTTTAGTTCATCCATGAATTCTCATCCCCCATTCTTAATGTTTATTTTCCTTGATTTCAGGATTCCCAAACATTCATTTCCAAATTTGTTAACTTAAAAAACCTCCCCAACTAGAAAAAGGCTATTCAATACACGCTCCCATATTTTTGTCTGTGCTCGAGTAACGAGTGTCTGCACGCTACTTTTACAAGCGAGCCGTCTCATCAAAAGAGAATCCCTCGCCATGTGTAAGGACATAGCACTCTCGCTCACGCTCTGTAAGACTGGATAGAGCATCTTCCAATTGAAACCTCTGCCATTGGGTCAGATTGCACGGGCTCCCAGCTGTACTCCGGGACACGAATGCTTGCATCCGCACCGGGTCCATCAGCTTCTCCCGTTCATAAGCGGCCCGCCGTTTAATTCCTCGCTTGTTCCCGGGTCGTCTTCCTGTATCGCCCATCAAACGTTTTATCTCTTCGATCGTCATTACTTCAGCCGACATTGCAGGTACTGGCTTCTGGCATCGGGCTTTTGCCCTTACCAAATGCTTTGCGAAACTTATCGGTTCCTTACGACACTTCTGCTTCTCATGCACGATTTCATAGATTCTAGCCACGGTTTATTCTCCTCTCCAGACAAAATAAAAAGAACGCCAGAACACACCAGTAGTAGGTGTGAATCTGACGCCCTCCCATTTCTCGGTATCAGGCTATTTCTATTTATCGACTGCGAAATTTTTCTTGATAAACTCTTCAAATTCTGGAGTATTTCTAAGTTCCTTAAAAATAGGCCAATTTAGTAAATCGTGTTCCCTGATTTCCGATGGATATGCTTTCTCTAACAGTTTGAAGAACTCGTCTTTTTGATCTAGTAAAGCTAGTTTACATAATTGAAAATCTCTTGTATTTGCTGAAAAGTCCTCTGTAGTTATTTCTTTTCGTACTTTTTCAATGTTTCCCAACCATTTTTGGCACATCCAGTAATTTATCTTTCCTATTAACCGCTCTCTAGCGTTTTGATTATCTTCCATTCTGAAAAGTGAAATTTCTGATGCAAACTCCCATCTTTCTGCGTCAAACAACATGGAGCAATAATAATCTAAAAAGAAGCTTCTATCGACTGCGCTCTTGTCTAGCTTCTTCCATGTTTCGAAGACTAATAGCACCCCATATTTTTCAAATAATTCTAAAGCGGTATTCAAATATTCTTTTGAAACATCTAACTTATCTCCTACTTTGAGGTCATTAGTTAAATCTTCGTCGACTCGTGATAAGTACACTGAGTTCACAATTCCACCACTATGGACTAATAGATTTCTACGTGAGAAAATTTCGTTTATGTTTGCCTCGAGAAGGTCTAATCTTTTTGTGGGTATTTTTATAATATCTTTAAAAAATTTCAACCATTCTTTATAACCACCAAACATAAGCTGTTGTACTTCACTTTCAACCAAAAAACGTTCGACATCATTCAAATTTCCAATAGATCGTATGGTTTCCAATGATAGCTGTTTTTTATGTAATCCAATCGACTGAGGAAATTTTGAAATTATACTATCAATTATTCTTGCTATTAATAACTCAAAACTCACAATTAAGCTGATGAGTGAACTTTGGTACAAAAGCGGTAGTTTCTCTCCTGTTGCTGAAAGTTGGGCAAAGGCTAATACACTATTATTATCGGAAAATATTTTTATAAACTCATCTTTAAACTTTTCCATAAACTCCGTTAAATTTCTCGGTACTTCCCCATGCTTTTTTTGAAAGTCCTCAATTTTTTCTGATGGAAGAGGGTACAATTGAGGATTCTGATAATGTAAAAATAATGCTAGCGTTCCTAGTTCATCACCAGAACCTTCAAATGCTTTAAAGGCTTTTTCCATTAATACTATTTCTATCTCAGACGCATATGATTTAAGTGTGGTAACGCTATTCAGGAACTCAATAAGGATTTCATTCAGTTTTGAATTAGCAATTTTATCCTCTTCTCGCACTTAAAACAGCTCACTTTCAAGATAATCAACTTTGGAAATATTTCCATGACTTGATTTTACCATGGTTTCACCATATTCTACCAAATATCTTTGCTTTACCTTGTTTTGGGTTTACCAGGATAATTGCTAAATTTTTCCCAGCTGGAACTGTGATTGTCATACTGTCTGTATCTATCTGTACCTCTTTTGCTCGTGGTTCATCTTCCGTTCCCCCTGTCCAATTGCTCATGGTATAATTGTTTTGGCGAACTTTTGTGACTTCTTCTTTAATTATCCTTTCAACATTAATGAATTCTAATTCTTAGTGATGGGGGCTAAGCAAATTGAAATTTCCATCCATATGCTATGTTTGCGCTCTAGACGGATTTCCAGATGAAACAATTGAATTTGAATTTCATGAAAATGGGGTTTACGAATTCACTTGCCGAAACAATCACACAAATACGCTTCAGCTTTTGCATCCCCACTTTGAAATCCTGTTCGAATTAGGAGCAATGGCCTTAATTGATGGGTATCCTAGAGAAGCTGTATCAAGTTTCGCAACATCGGTGGAACGCTTCTACGAATATTGTATTAAAACTTATTTGCTTCCTGAGAAAATTGGTTTAGATAATTCCAATGAAACTTGGAAGCTAGTGTCAAGTCAATCAGAACGTCAGCTTGGAGCATACTATTTCCTATATTTGTACAATTTCGCAGAAACACCTGAAGCTTTACCCAGAAAGTGGATCGAATTTAGAAATGACGTAATTCACAAAGGTAAAATACCTAAATACGATGAAGTTTATAAACACGCTGAGTACTTATACCACTACATAAAAAAGATACATCGTCAAATGGAAGAGACTTTAAGTCCCCGATCATTGAATGAGGAAGTAGTTAGCATATCCCCTACGGCAAGAGGGCGTAAAGTTAGAGCTTTTCAGTCATATCCTACAGTTCTAGGTATACCACTAATAAAGAATCGTCCAATCGATTCATTTCCAACTGCATTAGAGTCTCTAAAAGAACGTATGAAAAATGTGTTTCGAAAGTAGCTAAGATGCAAATATTTTAAAAGAGATCCTACATAATGGATCTCTTTTTTCCCCTTATGTTAAATAACGATGCCATTGGCATCCAAGAATGCCTGGCAAGCTGCAAGAGGAGCTTCACTCTTTGTAGCTTTGCCGATTGTGGCCTTTGGCATTGTTTTTGCTTCACTGATGTAGCATATTTCGTTTGGTAGGATGCCAATATAGATACCTTTCTTCCGCACTTCCTCTACCAGCACGCCCATGCCTCCCGCGAAGAGATTCGGAAGAAACTCCCGAAGAGAAGAGCATAAAGGAAAACTGGCCACCTCTTGAGTTTGAGCACAAGAAAGTAATTATGCAAACTGTATTCTCCAGAATCGTAGTAGATACATATGGTGAAGCCTGCGGTGGTCGTGGTAGAAGAGTAGCATGCAAAATTATTTCATTTGAAACGAATTAAGAGGCGGATAATCACCGCCTCTTTTCCCAATCAATCCCAAGCAAACCTCTGCTCTTTCCAAGGATCGCCATACATATTATATCCGTTCTTCTCCCAAAACCCTTGCTTGTCTTTCTCCATAAACTCAATTCCTCGCACCCACTTGGCGCTTTTCCAGAAATAGAGATGCGGAATGACAAAGCGCAGCGGCCATCCGTGCTCAGGGGTCAAATCTTCGCCGTTATGCTTCGTGGCGAACAGATTGCCGTTTTTCATGAAGTCGACAAGCGGAATGTTCACAGTCCATCCGTGCTCAGCGTGCAGCATGACGTATTTCGCTTCCGGCTTCACCTTCACCAGCTTCAGAACTTCCTCCACCGGAATGCCTCCCCATTCATTGTCCAGCTTGCTCCAGCCTGTCACGCAGTGAATATCGTTAGTTGTGCCGCCTTTTGGCAAAGCCATCATTTTTTCGTAAGTCAGCGTCACTTCTTCTTCGACGAGACCGAAAAGGCGAAAACTCCACTCCGTCGACAGATCTGTATATTCGGGAACCTCTCCATAGTGCAGGACAGGAAAGCCTGTCGTCTGTTTTTGATTGGGTGGAATGCGATCGCGCTTGGTATCTGCCGCTGGGTTGATAAACATGTTGTTTCCACTCCCTCGATTGTCAGTCTCTTATTTTCCAACCCGCAAAAGGGCGTGATCTACCTTAATGCACATGTCCTGCACAACCTCGATGCCTTGATCTGCAACCAATTTTGCTGCTTCTTCGTTAGCAATGCCTTGTTGCATCCAGAACACTTTTGGCTTGTTCTGCATTTTCAACGCTTCCTTTGCAACAGGCATCATGTCTTCACTGCGGCGAAACACATTGACGATGTCTACTGGCTGATCAATCTCAGTCAGGCTCCCCAATACTTTTTCACCCAAAACCGTTTCACCTGCGATGACAGGATTGACAGGGATGATCGTGTAGCCCACGTTCTGCATGGCTTGCGATACCATGTAGCTGGTGCGGTCCGGCTTATTGGACAGACCCACTACTGCGATCGTTTTTGCATCCTCCAGCAGTTGACGACGTGCTTCGTTGCTTGGATTTTGTGCCATGTAAAAACACTCCTTTTTATTTTAAATTTGGATATTGAACTACCTCTTATTTACTACGGTTGGAAACGAATTCAACGATGGTCCGCGTCATCGCTCCGGTACCGCCAGCTGGTTGCATGTCGCCAGCACTTGCTGTGTACGCCGTACCCGCGATGTCCAGATGTACCCACGGTGTGTCCCCAACGAATTCTTGCAGGAAAACACCGCCGATGATGCCGTGTCCATAACGTCCACCCGAGTTTTTCAAATCGGCAAAACGGCTCTTGTTCAGGCTGCGGTACTCATCGAAAGTAGGGAGCTGCCACAAACGCTCACCTGCCACGTCTGCTGCTTTCATCAACTCATCCAACAGTGCATTGTCGTTGGTCATGGCGCCAGAGCAGAAATGACCGAGCGCGACCACGATACCACCTGTCAAGGTAGCGGCATCCA
This sequence comes from Brevibacillus sp. FIR094, assembly GCF_050477165.1. Taxonomy (NCBI): domain Bacteria; kingdom Bacillati; phylum Bacillota; class Bacilli; order Caryophanales; family Paenibacillaceae; genus Brevibacillus; species Brevibacillus sp. FIR094. The sequence goes on from NZ_JBEAES010000009.1 coordinate 185,942, forward strand.
CCAGGCAAGACACTCCTTGCTCTTTTGCATAGGTGATGCAATCAGCCAATACGAGGCGACCTTCTGCGTCTGTCGTAATGATCTCTACCGTTTTGCCGCTCATCGTTGTGATGACATCCCCTGGACGGAATGCCGTACCGGATGGCATATTTTCCACGGTACCGACGACAGCCAGTACGTTTACTTGTGGTTTAATCTGTCCCAGTGCCTCCAATGCGCCGATCATCGAAGCCGCTCCACCCATGTCCGACTTCATGTCTTCCATGCCTGCTACTGGCTTGATGGAGATCCCACCTGTATCAAACGTCACACCTTTACCGATCAGGCCAATGACATCGTCCCACGTGTCTCTTCCTTGATATTTGACTGCCACGACGTAAGGCTCAAGCTCGCTGCCTTGTGCCACAGAAAGCACTCCGCCCATCCCCAGCTCTTCCAGCTTCGCTTTTTCCATTACTTCCACCGTCATGCCATAGCGCTCTGCTACCTCGACCATCGCATTCTTCAAAGCGCGTGGAGTCAAGTAGTTAGCTGGTTCATTGACGAGCGTGCGCGCCAGATTCGTCCCGGATACGAGCGCCGAACCACGTGCAACACCTGCCTGTACCAATGAAGCATCGGCATCTGCTGACAAAATTTGCACCGTCGCAATTGGGTCAGACTCTCGCTTTGCCTTTTGTCGGTAGCCCTCGTAATTGTATTCGGCAAGCCCAAAGGCTTCTGTCACTGCCTGCGCCAGACGGTCAGCACTCAGATGCTCTGTTGTTGGCAAATCAACAACCACTGTTTTGCCGTTGCCTTTTCCCACAACCGTTTTTGCTGCACGTCCCCATGCATTTCGGGCTGCGACGAAATCAAATTTCCCTGGTTCACCCATCCCGACGATCAACAGTTTTTTCGCAGCTACGTTGTTCATTCCGTGGACAACCGTAATTTCCTTCGCCTCACCCGTTACTTCCTTGTCCTGCTGCAAGCCACTCAGACTGCCTCCAAAAGCTTCGTCCAATTCCGGATATACCTGCGAAATCTCCTCACCCTTCCACAGTGGAACGATCAGTTCATCACACGCAATATTCACAAGCTGTACGCGTTTTTCTACTGCTACTTTCATATACTCTTCCCTCTTTCTGTGTGGTAGGATACTATATGGGCACATTTGTTTAACAGGATGTGTCAACATATAAGCGCAAAGGTGGAAACGTCATGGCTTTTGCCTCTGTGTAAGAAATGACATCCTTTTCCGGCAACAATTTCTCGCATTCATCTATGTAACGAAGAACTCTTGTTACGTCCAGTCCCCAATGAACTGGCTGGTAACGGGTCAAATACTTTCGTGCATTGCCTAACATCCAGCGAGCACCTTTTATATTGCCGTACTCTTGGTGATACAGTCCGACTGACAATTGCAGCAATCCTTGCAAAAACTTGTCTGACTTATCTTCCATCCAGATGTCTTCCAACAGATCGTGGCATTCATAGTATTCTCCATCATTGAATTTTTCAATGAACTGCAAATACTGCTCGGGATACCCCATGGATGCATGCCTCCGTTTCGAACCTTCCGTCTTCATGGTAACACAGATTGGCAATGACTTTACATCCAAACAAAAACTTCACGGATTAAGACAACGCCCTTCTGTTACAATAATCCTAGAGATAAGCGCACAGTAGAAAGGAATGGATTTTCCGTGGCGGATTTTTTTGAAAACTTCCCCTTATGGGCAGCACTGCTAGCCATAGGGATCGCCCAATTTATCAAAATTCCCCTCCATTTTTTTGCAACGAAATCGTGGCAATGGTCACTGCTCATGAGTACAGGCGGTATGCCAAGCTCCCACTCTTCTGCGGTGACGGCGCTATCCACAGCCGTGGGACTGCGTGAAGGCTTCGGCAGCAACATGTTCGCTATTTCCGCTATTCTCGGCGTAATCGTGATGTTTGATGCCGCAGGTGTCCGCCGCCATGCCGGTATGCAAGCAGTTGTCTTAAATAAGCTGGTCGATGAATTCAACAACCTGTTAGAAGGAATGAAATCATTAAAAGTACGCCCTAGCCAGGAAAAAGCAAAAAAACTGAAAGAACTACTCGGTCATCAACCGATCGAGGTATTGATCGGCGGTTGGTTAGGCGTCATGATTGCGTTATTGCTCCATCCGTTTTTTTAAAGGAGGGCTCCCATGCGCATTGTTTCCATCTGTCCCAGCAATACCGAAATCCTGTATTATTTAGGCCTTCATGAGCATGTCGTCGGATTGGATGATCACTCTGACTGGCCACTGGAGTGGCAGCATCTCCCCCGGGTTGGACCCGATTTGACAATCGATATGGACCTGGTCGCTGCCCTCCAACCGGATCTAGTCGTAGCGTCACTCTCTGTTCCTGGCATGGAGAAAAATATTGAGGCTCTACGCGATAGAGACATTCCTCATATCGTCCTGAATCCTTCCCGGATCGCAGAAATCGCACATGATATCCGACTCGTCGGTAAGGCGACGGGAACACAGAGGCAAGCCGAGCAGCTTGCGGTTCAATTTGACGAAACCATTGAAAGCATCCGACAAAAGGCCGCGAAGTACGCTCAACGCCCGAAGCTGTACTGGGAATGGTGGCCGAATCCCATCTACACACCTGGTCAGGAAAACTGGTTGACCGATGTAAGTGAGATTGCGGGTGCCACTAATATTTTTGCAGATTATCCTGTCGCGAACGTCAAGGCTACCCGGGAATTGGTCATGGAACGCAATCCCGATCATATTTGTGTCGTCTGGTGCGGAATTGAACTGAAGCGAATCAAGCCTGACATGATCACAAACCGCCCTGAGTGGATGAACATGACTGCGATTCGAAACAATCAGGTCCACTTGTTGGAAGAAGGCCTTTATTGCCGCCCTTCTCCTCGCATTTTGGAAGGACTGGAGAAGCTGGTTGATTTGATTCATACAGAATGACACAAAAAAACGTTCAAAGCCTTTGCCTTGAACGTTTTTTCTTTTTTCTTTCATGCCACCGATGCGGCATCCATTCGTTTTCGTTAGTTTCTATTCAGTTTGTTGTTGGCCGCTGACGGGTTCCGCCATGGCTGCGATTCCTTTTTCATTCAAGCTATTCAGAAAAGCTTCTGTTACTTTGCCTTCGCCTTTTTTTACGATATACACGTCCACCGATTTTTTCCCCCATTGCGAGAATACGTCCTGCTTGGTCTCGAAATACAGGTCAATCTTATGGCCGCGAATCGCTCCACCCTTGTCAGCTACAACGCCATATCCATAACCGGGGATGTACAAAATGGTCCCCAGCGGGAAAACGCGCAGATCAGCTGCAATCGTGGAATAGTCGTCTCTACGTACTTTTACACCTGAATATGTAATGCCATAGGACGGGTGAGATGGATTTTTGCCCGTCGACTCGTATCCAGCATAATAGCCGGTCGCTACTACACGTACTTTTGGATATTGATCGTGAAATACATCCGCTTTATCAATCACTTGAGTAAGAGAACTGGCAGATACCGTCCGTTTTTTGACGACATGTTGCCCCTCTTTCATTTCCTTGATTCCAAAAGTGGATGAGACACCGTGGTCTCCCACAACATTATAGCTGTATCCATCGCTTGCGAAGGCCGTCAAGACCAGGATGAACAGCGCGACGATACTTACGAACTGCTTTCCATTCATTTCTTGGTAAACCTCCTCTCGCTTCTAGTCATGTCCCGACGAGGAGGAAAGTATACACAAATTTTGGTTGATTACAGAAATATTCAGTCAGTTACACGTTTTTCCAATAAAATGCCAAAAGAAAAACAGGCCCGAAACAACGGCCTGTTTATACTTGTTTTAAAACATCCGATATCCTTTTTTGCGAAGCGTTTGAATGGTCCAGCCACTCGCCACTGTACCTGCCATTCCGCAGCCCAGAATGAGCGAATCCCAAATTCCCGGAACGATTTGTTGATAGACAAGGGCACCTACGACTATACCCACGCCGATCACAACTGGAAACCATGTTGTTTTCAAAATCATGTTTAAAATAAACCCAATGCCAAACCCTAGCACGGAGAACAGAACAATGGATACCATAAATTGCATCAAGTTCATCGACGAAAAAGACCTCCTGCCACCTTCTCCACCTTTTGCCACTTTTTCGGCAAATACAGGAAAGACGGGCTATTTTCGGTATTAAGTGTAGCAAAAAGGCGAGGGATCGGTCAATAAGAGAAGCCTATCGTATGTGTTGCATGCCTGACAGAAAAAACCGCCGATGCATTCGCTTCGACGGTTTCTATGCGAGTTTCCTTAATCGTTATTGATGAGTAGAAACAGCTTCCTTCTGAGCTTCCTGTGTACCAGCTCCGTCACAGTTAGGGCAATTCTCCGAGCCCCCCAGGAGCAGTTGGAAATACCCTTGACCATGGCAGTACGGGCACTGTTCTTGTTTTTGTCTCATGTTGAGCTCCCCTTTCGGCATACATGCGCGAAAACTAATTGCATGTATTTTCTGATTATTTAGATGTATCTAACTATATCAGAATTTCCCCTTGATTCACAATACAGTTCATCGCGAAAAAACCATAAAAAACCGCAATGTAAGCGGGAACATTGCAGTTTATCTAGCTTATTCGCAGTATTACTTAAAGATTTTATAGGAAGTGTATTGGAAAATGGGATCGATATCAAATGATTGACCTGTCATTCCTTGCTCCCGTTTGATATAGTCCGGCAATATGATTTTCAAATAAGTCGAAGACAGCGGGTCTTGAAGAAGCTCCTGGATCGGCATAAATCTCGCCTCCGCGATCTCACCTTCCTGCGGGCACGATTCTCCCCCTATGTAATCCATCCAAAAAACAACCATATTGTCGCTAATGGACTCCCGTATGACGCCTGAACGGATCCCAGCTACTTGTCGCACGACTGCCTCGACACCCGTTTCTTCCAGCACCTCACGCACTGCTGCTTCATCTACAGTCTCACCTTCCTGTACGAATCCCGCAGGAAATGACCATTGTCCTTTTAGTCCGCTGTACGTTTTTTTGACAACCAGTGCTTCTTGCCCGCGAATGACAATCCCGCAGGCGCCTAACCAAACCTTCCCCTCACGCATTCAGCTCGCTCCTTCCACGTCCTAGCTAAACGAAACCCCCGGCTCTTCTTCGCCGGGGGTACCTATCAATCATCCTCGTCATCAAGGAGCCCATTATCGATCATGTATCGCAGATTTTCCCGATCCCTTTCGCGGCCCTTTTCCTTGAGCCGGTCGATGGCAGGCAGGATGAGAATATCTACTTCACGCTGTACATGCCATGCCAAATCGTGTCGCCCCTGTTCCTCCAGAAAAGCTCCCACTTCCATCAAGGCATTGTACCGATCCATTTCTTCGCGGTCCATGAGCCCACGAACTTGAATGCTCGCGTGACGCATTGTTTACAGCTTTACTTTCTTCAGTGCGAGACCGACGCCGCCAATTTTGTACAAGTAGCGCAGGTCGCTCGCTTTTTTCATCATGGCTGCTGTGCTGCCGAACAGCTTTTTCGAACCAACTTGCCCGATGCCCTCGCCTTTTCCAAGAGAAGCGAGTGTCCCTTGCAAGTGCGGATTGAATTTTTGAGGCAGATCGCCACGGATCAAAGCGGCCAGATTTTCACCCAGCGTCTCGCCTTCCTGTACCGCGATTTGCGCAGTTGGCGGGTAAGGACGTCCTTCTTCGTTGAAGATCAAGGCACAATCCCCTACGACAAAAACATTCTCATGACCAGGCGCACGCAAGTATTCATCTACCTTGACACGACCGCGCATGACTTCGAAGCCTGCTTTTTCCACGATGCTGTTGCCTCGGACACCTGCTGCCCAAACCACCGTCTTCGATTTGATTTCTTCTCCGGTAGCCAACAACACACCATCCGGGGTGCACTGCTTGATCGGTGTTCCAATTTTGAACTCGATGCCTTTTCTCTCCAATACATCCATTGCGTATTGGATCAGCTCTGGATCAAAGCCAGGCAATGCAGTTGGTGCTGCCTCAATGCAGTAGACTTTCACCAGTTCTGGATCGACATCGAATTCTCGGCACAGCTCTGGCAGACGATCGCCGAGCTCTCCACAAAACTCAATGCCTGTAAAGCCAGCTCCACCTACAACAAACGTCAGGTAGTCCGTACGATCCGGCTCATTTTTAAATTTGGAGAACATGTATTCAATGTGCTCGCGAATATTGCGGACGGCATTGATGCTGCGAATGCTAAACGCATGCTCCTTGAGTCCCTCAATTCCGAACGTTTCTGGCTCGCTTCCCAATCCGATAACGAGATAGTCATACGACAGCACCTCGCCATTTTCGAGCGTCACGGTCTGCTCCTCTGGCTGAATGCCTTGCACCGTTCCTTTGACAAAGTTGACTTTGTCCTTGTTTAAAATACCATCCAGACTGACGCGAGCATGATCCGCTGGTGCTGTACCTGCAGCAGGCTCATGTAGCCAAGTCGTGATGTAGTGATAGTTGTGCTTGTTGACCAAGGTGATTTCTGCCTCATTGTAGTTGAGCTTCTTCTGTAGCTGCAACGTTGTGAGCAAACCACCGTATCCAGCGCCAAGAATCAGGATTTTGGGTGTACCCATCAGTATCCCTTCCAATCATGTATGATGTCATTTGTTCATGGTAACTTTAGGAAGATTGTGCGATTTTTCACGTGGTCTGGTACATATTAAGATGCCCCATTTCATGATCCCTGTAGTATCGGAATTATTGCCCTGTGCTGCCATCCGAACCACTCTGTGAAAAAATGCACAAAGTCAGACGTAGAAAAATGTGACAATTTCTTTACAGTCATCCTCATCTTATCGGCTACCAATTGGATTTGCAAGGGTTTTTTGCCTATCATCTTTCGAATTTTCTCTCCTGTTTTTCCACTTGTATGGGTTATAATGGTTGAGGAGTTCGCTTACGATTAATTCGGAGGTGCTTTGGATTGAATTTTCTGCAAAAGGACGAGCAAATCTACGACATTACGATCATTGGTGGCGGCCCTGCCGGATTATTTACCGCATTTTACGGCGGGATGAGGCAGGCCAGTGTAAAAATCATTGAGAGCATGCCCCAGCTAGGTGGGCAATTATCCGCTCTTTATCCGGAGAAGTACATATATGATGTAGCCGGATTTCCAAAGGTTTTGGCACAAGACTTGATCAATAATCTGAAAGATCAGATTTCCCGCTTTCAGCAAACTGTTTGCCTGGAAGAGAAAGTGGAAAATGTCGTAAAAAAAGTAGACGATGTGTTTGAAATCACAACGGACAAAGGCACTCACTACTCCAAATCCGTAATCATTACTGCTGGAGTAGGAGCGTTCGAACCTCGCAGGCTGGAACACCCAGATGCCGTCAAATATGAAAAATCCAATCTGCACTATTTTGTTACCGATCTGAACTCCTTCAAGGGACAGCGTGTAGCTGTTATTGGCGGCGGTGATTCCGCTCTGGACTGGTCCCTCATGCTAGAACCTATCGCAAAAGAAGTATACCTCATCCATCGCAGAGACAAGTTCCGCGCACATGAACACAGCGTAGAAATGCTCATGTCCTCCAAAGTAAACGTCACGACACCTTACGAAATTGCAGCATTGCACGGCGAGGAGCGCATCGAAAAACTCACGCTGGCCCATTGCACGACAAAAGAAGAAATTGATCTGGAAGTCGACGCAGTCATTGTCAACTTCGGCTTCATCTCCTCTCTCGGTCCGATCAAGAACTGGGGGCTAGAGCTCGAGAAAGGCTCCATCGTGGTCGATACCCGCATGGAATCAAACATTCCAGGCATTTTCGCAGCAGGCGATATCGCAACCTACCCTGGTAAGGTCAAGCTGATTGCTGTCGGATTTGGTGAGGCCCCTACCGCTGTAAACAACGCGGTTTCTTACTTTAATCCAGATGCCAAATTGCAGCCTGGTCATTCTTCAAGCATGGACAACTTCAAATCGTAAAAATGTTTCGTCCCTGTTGTGCCTCCGTTGGCTGCGACAGGGATTTTTCATTCCATTGCATAACCGCTTTTGTTGGCGTGCACAGTAGAAGCAATAACGAGGAGGCGATTGCTTTGAATCATCTCTGCCCAGTTTGCAATGGCTTCACACCGCTCCAACAAACGTGTTCAACGTGCGGTCAAGCTCTGCAAGATGCAGGACGTCTGTATGACTTTTATGGGAGCTACAGCCCGTACAGGGAGATAGACGATGCCAAGATGGACAACGGTTACGTAGATCGTACGCGCCACCAATGCGTCCATACGGGCTGGTGTTCCTCCTGTCAAACCGAACAGGCGGTCTTCCTGGATGAATGGACCCCTGCTATGCTTGTAACCGATATGGAAAAGGACGCGTACCAGTAAGTCGGTCACGTCCTTTTTTTGTTCGAAACGTTATTTTTTCTTCATGGCTAGCTTTTCCGCCATGCGAGAATTGTTTGCTTGCATTTGTTCCAGCATTTGCTGGAGTGATTCCTTAATCTTGGCTGTATCGCCAGATTCAATCGCCGAGTCAAAAGCTTCGTGTGTTTTTTTCATTTGCTCGAACCGAGCTTTTCGAGCGTCACGTTCTTCTTTTGGTCCCATGTTTTTGTCTTTCCATTCTTTGAACTGCTTTTCCATCTGTTCGTTGGTTATTTCGCCCTTTTTCACTTGTTCATTCAGCTTGTTGATCAGTTGCTTGCGTTCTTCACGCTTCGCCTGCCACTTCGGGTCGTCACTAAGTGTTTCGAACTCGCTCATTAAACGATCGCGTTCTTTAAACGCTGCCTGCCATTTCTGCACACTATCTGGTGCATATTTTTCCGCTAGCAAGAGCATGTACATTTTTTGATGAACGCCTCTATTTGAGCTGTGTCGCACCTTCATGTGCTTCTCTCCATGCTCATCATGGCTGTGAGTCGGCTTGATCACCTGAGCAACTGTTGACGATACATCTTGGGCCAACGCAACACCTGGCATGACGAGACCCATTACTAACGCTGCTGTCATCATTCCTTGCTTCCACATCTTCATACGATTCACTCCTTCTGGTAGAAAACGTCTTAGATTGATCCGTTAAAAAGGGCACAACTCTTCTCTATCCAGCCCCAATAGCTTTACAAGACCCATTTGCTCGAGATCACTTTTTGTTTTTTCGGTGCCATACTGATAAATGAGTTGGTAGATGGCCCTCAGGTTGTCATCGTATTCGTCGTTGTCCCGATCCGGCATGTCAGACCAGAGTGTATGTCCATGCATCCACATCATGAAATCTCCATGGACGCAGTTATTGAACAAGTCTCGCATCATGCCCACTTGAACATCGGTCGCTTCGATCTCAAAATCGTACGTGGCGGAGCCTTTCTCATCGCGGATTTCTGCCACTGTCGTTCCTGCTTGTAAGGTCACGTAGTAGTGTTTCTTATCCAGTGTCACTCATCTCCTTTTTGGATCGCATCACCGACTTGAAAACTTTTCCTCCTTACCATGTGCAAAAATCGCGAAAAACATGTATATGACATGCGAAAAAGCCCTCCGTCATGGGAGGACTTCTGCCTACTTGCTGCTAAGCCTCTATGTTACGATCGATCTTCTTTCCGCAAATTATGACCAGTGTTCTCTCCCGTTTTCGGTGGAGTGCTGCGTGAGCCGGCGGATGCTTCTGTTGGGCGTTTGTCTTTGTTGTTGTGCTTGGACATGTGGTTCCCTCCCTTATTCGTGAGTGACTGCCCATGTAGTATGTCCCTGCCATTGAAATGAAAAAACACCTTGACCCGCTATGCAGGCCAAAGTGCTTGTTTGTTGTTATATTCCAATAAGAGAATCGAATTATTTCACGACTAATTTTGCTACCATTTTGCCATGATCCGGTCCACAGATCACGTTACAAAAGATGGTGTACTCACCAGCTGTATCGATTTTCATCGTTTTGCTGCCATCTTTTTGGAGGTCTACATCCAGCCCTTGGATACCAATACCGTGAAAGCCTTCTGTCGACTTGAAGTTGAGCGTGAACTCTTCGCCAGCTTTTACTTCAAAGGTTTCTTGATTGAATTTCCAGTTACTAGCTTCGATATTTACTTGTGTGCCAGTAGTCGCTGCAGGAGCCGCTGCATCCGTGCTAGCAGCTTGATCCTTGCCTCCGCCGCATGCTGTAATCAACATTGCAGACAATGCAACTGAAGAAACCAACAGACCCCACTTCTTATTCACAATGACCCCTTCTTTCTTCTTTTTCTACACTTCCATCTTACTCGATGAAATCAATCCAAAATCTGGGATCGTGTGAACGAACAGTGACGAATTGGGGAACGATTGATGAACACGAGCGTTCATGATTGATTGATCGCGTATACCGTGATTTCTGGAAAGCAATTCAGCCGGATTGGCAACTTGGAAGTACCAAGTCCGCGACTGATGCCAAATACGCCAACGGATTGATCCTCTTTTTGCCCGACATGAAAATACTTGTAGGCACCAACAGTCCGATTGAACAAGCGAACTTGTCCCCCATGAGTATGTCCGGTCAAGAGAAGGTCAGCTTTCAAACCCTCGTTGTGAATCAATGAGATTATATTAGGAGAGTGGGCCAAAAATATCGTCAAGTTCGCCTGCTGGATCTCTTGCCTAGGACGTCGTTCATTGCCGTAAATCGAATTATCGAAGCCGTATATCCAAATGCGACTGCTATCCTTTTCGATCACGTCACTATCGTTTTCCAACACAGTCATCACCTGCTGCCAGGATTCTTTTTGGGAATCGTAGATAGCATCGGAATAGACCTTTTTTTGAAATCTCCCTGTTTCTCTCTCGTAATTGCCAGGAACGAAGAATATCCCATCCTCGCTCTTTATTTTCGCTAGCTCATCCAACACACGCGTCAACTGCCCGCTGTGCTGTGTCAAATCCCCCGTCACTATCACAATATCCGGATCATAAGCATTCACCAGTTTGTGCAACTCTCCATTCCAAAAGCGTGTTCGTCCATGCAGATCAGTCAGGTGAATCAAAGTAAGGGGAGATATACCAGGTAGTGTCAGCTTCACTGTCGTTGCTTTGACATAAGTCGTATGATAGGCGAAAAATATCATTCCCATCAGGATACACAAAACAATCGTCGTCATCATTTTGGAACACTTCTCCTTTCCACCCGTCTTAATGGTTAATAGGAGTGGATCAGTCATGATGCTTCAACAAAACCGTCGTACCATAGTAGTTCTTTTCTCCATAGTGATTCTTTTCACCTTTTTCATCCAGCCTTCCCCTGCGTTAGCCTGTAGTTGTGCCAGTCCTCCTGACCCTTTAACAGCAAAGGATTTATCTGCTGCTGTTTTTACAGGGAAGGTGCTACAGGTGAATGAACGTACAGACTGGATTGGTTTTCTTTCGTTTTGGGATAAACCAGTTCGGGGAGGTTTTGAGGTTATTTTCGAGGTACAATCCACTTGGAAAGGAATAGCTCAGCAACAAGTCTTGATTCTTACCGATGGGCTTGGTGGCGCATGTGGCATTCCTTTTCAACCGGGGCAAGAATATCTTGTCTATGCGTCTTATTGGGAGCTAAACGAGCTAGAAACCAACATCTGTACACGAACAGTCCTCAAAGCAGATGCAGGAAAAGACTTACAAGTGTTGGGGTCTGGCACACTGCCTGTCCCTTCAGCAAATCTCAATTGGAATAATTATTTAGCCACAATTATTGTCATCATCATATCAGGAGGAATCTTGTTCTATCTCTTTTGGTTCCAAACAAAACGGAGACGATAGATCACCTCGTCTCCGCCCTCACTACTTTCATGGAAGATAAGCCTTTGCCCGATACTCCGAGAGATTAAAGGACTGCCAGCTATTGTCCTCATTCAAAATCTCTTTCCGCTCCTGTAGCATCTCCATAAACCTCTCTTCTACCTTTTTATCCCGCACAAGCTCCATAACCACTGGTATGGCGTCATAAGATAGCTCGCTCAAATACTCGATGTCGATGTGTCCAGTCGCATGATAGCGCTGTACATTGTTTTTGGCAATGATGACGTCCATATTAGTGTAATTCAGAATGACGTAACTCACTAGTGTTACAATCGCGTAATACTTGATCAGAGAGAAACTATCGCGCCAAATTTTCAAGAGAGCAATGATAAACAGCACAAACAGAAATATCATGAAAACGTGAGCTAACAGCCGCGTATGCGTATACCCGTAAGCATCCTCATACAAGGAGAGGCGAAAATAGGCGGATACGAGCATGAAACCCGTGCAAATCGTCAACATACTCAGCAGAACTTGAATGATCCGGTAGAGCATTTGTTTTGCCCGTGATGCAAAGTGCATCGTGCAGAGGAGAATCAAGAAATTAATAACAGTGACGGTCACCAGCTCATTGAAGCCATTTCTAGCATACTCGGCGTACGTCAATTCATCTGGTAAAACTCGCTTCGCCCCGCTGAACAAATACGATATCTGAATGTATGTAAACGCTGCGTACACCATATTGATAATCGCCAGAATCGTTACAAGGATAACCCCGTCCCAGACGATCTTATTGTCATCTGCGGGTACGGGCAATTCCACTACTTCTTCTCGTTTCCCGAAAAGAGAATACATGTAAGCAAACACAAGGATCGTAATGATCACGATTAGCATCATTCGAAAGATCGCTTCAAGTGAATGGACATCAATGACCCTTCGCGGTATTTGACCCAGAAAATGTCCAAACACACTATCGGCATTCGAGAGCAAGGAGAGTACAATCACCAGTAGAGGCACCGAGATGCCGATTCCTATGAAAACTTTCTTCATCACCCCATACTTCTCCTGATTCACCCTACCCTTGATCCATTCCTTTGTCAGCCTAAATGGCAAGCGCGTATACTTCGGGGTGTAAAGGAGCAATGTCTCCATCATCTCCATGAAAAATCCTGCCTCGTACCATTTCGCTTGTTGACGCTTGGTGATCAGGATCGTTTGGATCACGAATAAAAACGGAATCAGTAACAAGTTGAACAAATGAAAATGCGGATTGGAAAATAGAAAAAAGGTAAAGGCCAATAGAAAAATCGGAAGCGTCCATACCCAGTCGAATACATGTTTTCGTGAAAAGCGAATATGAATGCGCTTCCTAGCCTGCCAAATAAAAAGACCGTACAAGCCGATTACGAACAATAGATAAGAGATACCCAATCCTTTCCCGTAAAACATCCAGTCAAACAGTAAGCCGATCCCAAATGCCCCCAGCAAAAGCCACTGTAAGCCTTTTTGTTCTTGCGTAACATCAGCCAACTTTTTCACTCCTTACTCATGCTTTTTCCCTAAAAAAATTAAGAGCAGACTCCAATAAGGAGCTGCTCTTGTAAATACGTGCACATTTGGATAAATGTTACATTTTTAACTACGTGTATCTACTTTAAATTCTCGGCAATCGCCAGCAATTCTTTCTTCGTCAGAATAGGGTTCATGGCAACCACTTCGATGAGTCTATTTTTGTCCTCTTGATAGACCTTTACGACCTTTTCTTCAGTTCCATCCATTAGCTTGCCAGCTATATACAGTCCCTCATCATTTTGCACTTTCACTTTTACTACGATGGCTTCCTGTCGTTGTCCCAGCATGTGATAGCGGTACACCGGCTTTTGCATCGCATCGATGATCAAACCAAATTGGTCAATATCAGGTTGCCGCAAAAAAATCCATACCGAAGTATGGATTCCTTGTGTTATTTCCACTGAACCTTGTAAAGCTCATTGTTCGTTTTGGCATAGAGAATGTATTGTGCTGGTATGTTTATCTCTACAATCGAATCGCTCTTCAAGTCCATGATTTTCTCTGTTTTATCTGAAGCGAGTTGTGTCCGGTATAAAGCTTTGTCGCTGTCCAGATAGAAAATGTTGCCACCTACGACATCAGTGATCTTTCCCTTGATTTGCTTGCCATCTTGCAAGTGCTTACCTTCCTTGGAAATCAGCACATGCCGAGAGCTGCTATCCACGTAGGCAATCGCGTCCGTATAAACCTCAAAGCTGCCGCCCTTGCTTACATCTATTTTCGTGTCATCTTTGGTAAGCTTCGTTTTTTCGGTCCCATCCAGCTTCATTTTATAGAGTCTTTGATCACGGCTGTCATGGAAGTAATACCAGCCATTCGAAACCGTTGCATAGTCTACATTTTCAAGAACTTCCTCTTTTTTGTCCGAATTGATTTTCGCTTTATACAGCATCGCTCGGTTGTCGACTGTATAAGCCGTAAAGTACATATCGCTTTCATCCATAACAAAGGACGTAAGCTTGTCTCCCGCAAATTTCACAGCTTCCGGTGTGCTGCTACCTTGCTTTACCTTGTAAAGAGAGCCTTTTTGCAACCCTTTTTCAGCAGTTGGCTCGTTGACCTGCAAGTAATAAATCTCTTGATTTCCTCGAAAGATTTTACCCGTCACCTGATTGGCTTGGCTCACTTTCATCGGACTCTCGTTGACCAATTTATCCTTATAAATCGTACCTTTCAGTTTGTTGTCTTTATCTGCGACAAAGAAGTATTTCCACTCATCTCCTACCCGAATGAGACCAGACGCTGCACCCTGTATCTCATCCTTTTCCTCACCCTTCATGGTTAGCATGAGCTTAATCTCATACTTTCCTTTTTCCGAGGGAGTAAAGGTTCCCGTTACCTCGTATTGCTCTTTTCCTTCTATGACCTTCACGTCTTCCATCACGAGATCCTCATCAGGACCTGTGAAGCGAAATTCCGCATCTCCTTTTATTTTCCCATGTTTCGCAATCGTTGCTGTTACCGTGACTTTCTCACCCACATTCACATCGAGTTGTGGAAACAACGTCAGATTGCCTGCCACATATCCTTTTGACTTTACCTTTGGTGCCGCATCACTCGTAACTGGAATGGCCGTACACAAAAGGATGGCCGAAAATACACAAGCAGTAAGCCGTTTGAATTTCTTATCCATAACAATCCTGCCTCTCATCTTTTCATTTCACTTCCAATTATTCCTAACTATAAATATCAATCCATATTTTGTAAATTTCTTTCATTTCGTACAACAAAAAACCCCCTCAACTCGTGCGCATTCATTCACACAAGTCGAAGGGGTTCTGTCTATTCGTCTTAGTCGTCACATTTCTCCGCTTTACCTTCAGCCAACGCTGTTTTGAACGAAGATCCACAGCCACAAGAAGCCACTGCATTCGGATTCTCGATAGAGAAGCCTCCGCCCATCATCGATTCCTTAAAATCGATCTCTGTACCTTTAATGTATGGATAGCTGTCCTTATCGACAACAATTTTCACACCGTTTTGCTCGAAGGTCACGTCGCCTTCTTTCATCTCTTCGTCCCAGCCCATCCCGTAGGTAAAGCCGCTGCAACCACCCGTTCTGACACCTACCCGCAAAAACACATCGGGCTTACCTTCTGCTGCCAGCATTTCTTTTACTTTCAGACTGGCGCTCTCTGTCAATGTAATCATGCTTCTTTCCCTCCTTCACAGGCTCATTATTCCTGCACTTGTTACAACCAGTATATTCAGTTTACTAAGAAACGCTTCTTCCCACAAGGTTCCCCTGCACTTTACGCGCTCATTCTCTCTTTTACAAATAAAAAAGAAGGGTTTCCCCTTCCTATGCAAAATGTGCATTATTTTCCATTAGATAAAATCTATAAGCTTTTTTCCGGTTACCTGCCTTAGACAGACTATGATCGATCTGGTTCAGTTCGTTGTGTAGTTGATCAATTTGTATACTGTATTCTAGGACATCTGGATGATCTAACCCAAACTCTAACCCCATATATACCATACGCTGTCGAAGGAGTTCGATTTTCTCGAGCAAAACGTCCCGCATTTGAAGCTCCTCCTAATAATAGATCAGGCTTTCTTACTATATTTTACAAGAACAGCTAGAATTTCGCAAACAAAAATTCCTTTATTTCCGAAAATATACCAAAAATACGACGGTAATTGTTATATTTTTACATCCATAACTTCCTTCTAGAGAGTTGGAGAACTTATGATATTGTTCGTCGTTACCAAGAGGTTTATAATATAGGTGCTCTTGTTGCCCGAGATTTACTCTATTCTTAAGAGCCTTTCCACTCCCATGGAACGAATATCGATTGGGTATGACTGGATTAAAGCTCTTTCATCTAAGAACCATTGACTTTGAAAGGACGTGTTTGGAATGGCTCTTGAAACGATTGCCATACAAGACAAAGCTCTCGCCGGAATCGCAGAAAAAGTTATGCATGGCGAAAGACTTACTTTGGAAGACGGTGTCACCCTTTTTAATTCCAACGATCTTTTGACGATTGGACAATTGGCTAACGTTGTTAACTATCGCAAGAATCAGGATAACGTTTACTTTTTGCAAAATCTGTACATCAACCCAACGAACGTATGTGAAGCTCATTGCAAATTCTGTGGCTTCCGCCGCGATGAAGGGGATGAAGGTGCCTACACAATGAGCACAGATGAGTTGCTTCATTATGTAGAAACGCGCTTCCATCCGGGTATCCGTGAATTCCATATCGTTGGCGGCCATAACCAGCACAAGCCATTTGAATACTACCTCGACACCATTCGTACCTTGAGAAAAGCGTACCCGGATGTAACGATTAAATCGTATACAGGTGCAGAGATTGAGTTCTTCTCCCGCATTTCCGGTCTATCTATCCGCGAGGTTTTGCAAGAGCTGATGAAAGCTGGTCTCCAAAGCCTTACTGGTGGTGGCGCTGAAATTTTGACTGAGCGCTATCGTATGAAAATGAGCCCGGAAAAAGCAAGTACAGACATGTACCTGCAAGTACACCGCACAGCTCATGAGTTGGGCTTGAAAACACATACCACTATGCTGTACGGCTCCATCGAGACGTTGGAAGAGCGCGTGATCCACATGCTCCGCCTGCGCGAGCTGCAAGATGACACAAACGGCTTCATGGTGTTCATTCCATTGGCTGTTCAACCGATTAAAGCAACAGCTGGTATCAAACGCCGCAACTCTGCCATTGATGATTTGAAAACAATGGCGATTAGCCGTCTGATGCTCGATAACTTCCAGCATATCAAAGCATACTTCATCAACATCGGTACCCAGCTCACACAACTTTCTCTGCAAATGGGAATTTCCGATGCTCACGGAACCTTGATCGAGGAGCGCATCAGCCACTCAGCCGGTGCACTTACCCAACAAGCTCTGACTGTAGATGAATTGGTTTGGTTGATCAAAGGCGCAGGAAAACGCGCGCTGGAACGCGATACCTTCTACAACGTGATCAAAGAACATTAATCCATAATAAAAGCTGATGCTCCATATCACTTGGGCATCAGCTTTACTATTTTGATTCGTGTACGGTTGATCATGCTCCCCAATGAACATCCTAAGAGAACAACCTACAGAGGAAAATCTGCATCCAGCAGTTCTTCTTCCTCCCGTAATTTATTCTTGATTTTCACCAGTAATTCATCGGCTGTTGGAGCTTGTACCAATGTGCCGTTTACGAGCGCGAATGGCTCCATGTAGCATTCACCGCAATACCCCAGACAGCCGTACTCGAGTACGTCCACGTCCAGATCAGGATCATTTTCCAATGCATCCACGACGGATTGCGTATAGGAGGACACATTGCTCGCGCAAAATTCTACTAGTGGTTTCATCTATCGTCACCTACCGATTATTTCGACATCATCACGTACTTTATTGTACCGCGACTTTGATAAAAATCCAGCGGAGAAAACGGGAAAAAGATTCTGCTTGCATTTTTAGTGAAAGAGACTAAAAATAGAGTGGGTGCTGTAAAAAACGGACAGAAGAAAGGACTAGACCTTCTATGAAACGACTTGTGATCCTTGGAGGAGGATACGGGGGTCTTCGTATTATTGAGCGAGTCCTGTCCCCTGATTTACCAGATGACGTATTTATAACCCTCGTAGACCGTATGCCGTTTCATGGCTTGAAAACAGAGTATTACGCTCTGGCGGCAGGTACTACACCGGAATCCCACCTGCGTGTTAATTTTCCAAACGATCCACGCCTGACCGTCAAATACGGTGAAATTGCTGGTGTGGAATTGGACGAGCAGGTCGTCAATTTTGCTAACGGGGACACCCTCTCCTACGATTGGCTTGTAATCGGATTGGGTTGTGAGGATCGTTACCATGATATCCCTGGTGCTGAACAATTTACGTGTTCAATTCAATCCATGGGAGCTACCCGCAACACATACATGGCAATCAATAATGTGAACCCATACGGCACAGTTAGCGTTGTGGGCGGTGGTCTTTCCGGGGTGGAAATGGCTGCTGAGCTGCGCGAGAGCCGTCCCGACCTGAATGTACGCATCATCGACCGCGGTCAAAGCATTTTGAGCCCATTCCCGAAAAAGCTTCAGGAATATGCATCTCAGTGGTTCATTGAACACGATGTTCAGCTTGTTTCCATGGCGAATGTCACTGGCATCGAGCAAGGAATCGTGTACAACCACAACCAGCCTGTTGAAAGTGATGTTATCGTATGGACAGCAGGTATTCAAGCGAATAAAATCGTGCGCTCTCTGCCGATCGAAACAGACAACATCGGACGCGCCAAACTAAACCAGTATCATCAAATCTCATCCCATACGAACGTGTATGTGGTAGGTGACTGTGCAAGTACCATCATCGCGCCAAGTGCACAAACAGCTGAGATCCAAGGTGAACAAATTGCCTTGATGTTGAAAAAAGACATCAAAGGTGAGGAGTATCCAGCTTCATTGCCTGCTCTCAAGCACAAAGGCTTCCTCGGTTCCCTTGGCAAAAAGGAAGGCTTTGCCAGCATGGGAAAAATGTCTTTGGTTGGTCAGATGGCTCGTGTCATCAAGAGCGGTCAGCTATGGATGTACAAAAAGCATATGGGATAAAGCGCAAGCCTGTTGGCCAGATGGTCTAACAGGTTTTCTTTTTGTATAAGCACAGAATCGAAGCGGTCGACTCCTCTCTTTTCCTTCCTATTCAACCAATTCAGGCTGGAAGCGCTGGGCTAATAATCGTGTGGCTCTCGCAGGATCAATCTCGTACACAAGCAGCTCCTCACCCCCTGAAGCTGCGACACACAGTCGTTCCCCCGTAGGCGAAATCAAAGCCGTCGTCACCTGTTGATTCGGAATCGCGTAGTTCACACTGGCGAAGTAGATGTTGTTTTCCAAACTTCGGCAAACCATTGCCCCGTTGAAAAAATCAGGATTGTTGACTTCCCCTGTAAACATCGGATGGAAAACAATGCTCGCTCCGCGGCGTGCCGCCCACCGTACCGTCTCTGGGTACCGCCATCCTTCATGGCAGATGACAATGCCAAACGACACATCCTCAATCGTAAACAATTGGCGCCCTTCGCCCGGAACATAGTCAAACTGATCCTCATCTGGATCGATCTGATTTTTTATTTGTAGCCCAAGATCTTCTCCCTGTTTCCCCACCACAAAGGCGACAAGATGATAGCCGCTCTCATCCTTCCATTCCATCGGTAAAATGACGGCGAGCTGGCGTTCCTGCGCCAGAGCACGAATCTCTTCCAAAGCTCTCCGTTGTACCTCATGATCGTATGCTTCCACTTCATAGCCTACACCGCGCAGCCCTGGAATCACCGATTCAGGAAAGCAAATCAGATCGCAATTGTTTTGCGCAGCGTTGATCATCTGCTGCTTAATGATCGCGAGCCCCTCCGCCGCTGATTGGGGAAACCTCGTCTGAGCCAAACCTATTTTCATGGGGATACCTCTTTCTAAAGGAAGACTTGCTAGAGAATAAACAAGGAAAAAGCAGGAATTTTCAATATCCTTCCATTATACAAAATAATTCTTTCCATGCAAAAAAACCGTCAAGATTCATCCTGACGGTTTCCTCATTTTGCTGGTTTATCGCTTTTGAATACGTAAAACCGGTACTTTCTTCGGTTCATAGGTGTCTGCCAGTACCTTCTCATGGATGACATTCAGCTTGAGCAAACTCGAAATTTTCCCGGTATCCGCCTTCGACATGAGGCGCCAAAGCGAAGGATCTGGCAAGGCGTTGTAAAGGCGATCATCGTTATATTCTCGTCGCTCCTGATAGGAGATCAGCAGCTTGTATTCGCCTTCCTCTGCGCTGCCTGCTTCGCTGTAAGCTTCAATCAGTTTACTCCGCAGCTCGTTCAACTCTTCCTCTACCTGCTTTTGAATTTCCTTCAACTCGTAGTAGCGAGCAATCGGTTGGTCCATCCGCTCTTCCTCCTTTGGTTACCCCTGTACCCAAAATCCATATGAGAAAAAGTCGGTTGGTAGAACCATTCGCTGGCAACGAAAAACAGCCTCCTTTTTCATTTCCGTCATGAAAAGGAGGCTGCGGATTAAGCTCTACAATTATTACTTTTCAATCATCGTGTTGATCGCTTCACCCGGGTGTTTTTTCAAGAAAGTAGAATACTCTACTTCCCATGGATTCCACTTGCCGTCACCTTGGTAGCCCCATACGGAGTTGATGTGGGAAACGGTATCTGTGTTGTTCATACCTACAAGTCGTTGCTCCCCTACCAGCTCAAATGTACCGTTCGCATCCATATCGACTGGAGTCAAAGAACCGAATGGATAGGAGAATACAGAAACAGCATCTTCTGTTGGCTGTACTTTACCTGCTTTGTCATACAGCTTGGCAGCTACGTATACATCCTGGTTGGCACTCACGTCAAGCGTCAGCGGCTTATCCAGGTGGGAGCCTTTGCCCTCTACTTTAAAGCCATCCACGAATTTCCCCTCGTAACGGATTCCTTCGTTTTCCTTTTCACCAAAAATCACAGCTGGCTTGTTGTTTTCAAAAGTAGCGATTACATGGCTGTAAACACCGCCGCTTCCACCAGTCGCTGTTTTCACGAAGGCATCCGCAACATGATCACCCGTGAAGTCTACGAGAGTCAGCTCGCCTTCATAGCCGCCCAGCTCTTTGATATCTGTTTGGCTATAAGCGCCGGATTTTCCGTCTTTCACTACGATGTTCATATTGGAAGCATAGATGTCATCCGCTTTTTCTTTTTCGCCAATCAGGTAGACGATGTCATCCTTCTTATCGCCATTGACGTCAGCCGTTTTTTGATCGATCACATAGGTGTTTTTGTCGAGTTTCAGTTCAGCCGCAGCCGAGAAAAGCTTTCCTTTTTCAGAGTCTGCGTGAGCTACTTGTGTATTCATTGCAGAAAATCCAGCTACGCCTACAACCCCTGCAAGCAGCAAATATGTAACAGGCTTCATCCATTTTTTATTCATCGTTATGGCCTCCACTAAATGGTAAGTTATTGGTTACATTTACTACTATAGGACGAAGCCTGTTCCATTTCGTTACAAAAGGTTTACGAATGATATACAAATAGTAAACAGCACGTTACTTGACGTTATCCAGCACACTTTTGATAATGGCTGGCGAGTCTTGACGGATACTCAGGTTGTAGTGCTTTCTTACAGCTTGGTAGACGGCATTCAGATTTTTGCTGCTTTTGTTTTTACGATAAGTGGCAATCCCCTTTGAAAAATTAGGATGGTGTATGAGATCGCGGCTCCAGTCCCATGCTCGAGGCTTTAGGGCATCCTTACGTGCTTGATCGAGCATTTGGGGAAACTTCGGAATAAAGTACTGCCCGATTTTTCTACTAGCATTTTGGTATTCTTGGGTCTCTGTAATAGAGTAATCAGGAGCATCACTATAAGGCTTTCCATTGACTGAAATGAGATCACGCGGTTGTGCCGGCACCATCCCCGGTGCTAATTTCACCTGATAGTACTCCCAACCTGATTCGGTCTTTTTCCCGGGAAGAATGAGTTTCATAAAATGCTGCAAACGATCATACGCATGCTCCTGCGCGTATTTTTCCGGACCGGATTCCATGCTAAGCGGTGAATCAGGATAAATATAGCCTTCGCTATCTACTATATAACCCGGCAATCCTACCTCAACTGCCCAGCGCACAGCAACATTCTCCGAATCCTTCAGATCAATTCCACCGTGGTAAGGTCGAACGGTTCCGAACATTCGATATAGAACCGTCGCGACGAAATCCTTCGTTGCGATCCCATCGTCGATCTCATTTGGCATGACGTAACCGGCTTGAACAAGAGGCTGCAGGCGGGCATTCATATTAATTTGGGCTCTGGTTTCTCGTAGAGCTCTGCCCTCTTTTGAATAGGCGTCCGTATTCTTAATACCTTGGTCTAGCTCATTCAGATTCATGTCAGCCGGATATGCTGGAGGTAGATTACCGATAAAGCCATACAAATTCCAGAGAAATCCTTTTTTCGAGGATAAGAAATTCAAGCGATAAGTGAAATTCATTTTGTGATACGAATCTTCCGTTTCCATGTCGATTATATAGTCATCGGATGAATAAGGGTGTAGTTGCAAAAGCAATGGGTGCGGATTAGTAATAGAAACCATCTGTACATTCAAGAACAAGTATTTTTCCGGATTGGGCGGAAGTTTATATGTAATTCGGTAGCTCTCTGTGTTTGCTTCTGCAATGTTTGTAGCAGATGGGGTAACAACTATGGTGGATAAACAAAGGGAGCATGCTAGAACGCTAAACACCATCTTTTTTCCAAACATAGAAAAATCACCCTTTTTTCATTTGATGCTAGTTAAACGCTTCTTGGCCTTCGAAGTTGCGCTCAGACTGTTATTCTAAAAAAAACGACCAGATATTGATCATCTGGTCGTTTCTTGAGCAATCTTATTCTGCCAAAAAAGCAATCGGCTGCACGCCCATGCTCTCCAGCTTTTCATAGATATCCTTTAATTTCGGATTTCCCTCACCGACAATTTCCCCGGAAATTACGACAAGCGGATACCATAAATCTTCTTCGATAATGCGATTCGCCCAGCTTTTGTCATCGTCTGTCTGCGGCTGTTGAAAGTCGCTATAAACGATGCGGATGCTGTCACTCCCATATTTGCGAGAGAGTGCCGCCTCCAGCCACTCGGCTGTTTCCTTTGCAGATGGCAAATTGACGCAGCTTGCGCACAATTGCTCTGTCCCAAAAACCATGATATCGACAGTCACTATATCCGCCCTCCCCCGGGTCAGCTAGCTTAGGACAATGCTTGCTCCAGGTCCTCGATCAAGTCCTGAACATCTTCAATACCAACAGAGATGCGCACCAAGCCATCCGTAATGCCCAGCTCAGCACGGCGCTCTGCCGGGATAGAAGCATGTGTCATGCGTGCAGGTACGCTGATCAAGCTCTCTACTGCACCTAGCGATTCAGCCAACGTGTAGTATTTTACCTTTGCCAACACTTCGTCAGCACGCTCTGCACTGCCTACGTCGAAGGAAATCATACCACCAAAGCCACGCGCTTGCTTTTGAATCAGCTCATGACCGGAATGGCTGGACAAACCAGGATAGATCACGCGTTTGATGTCGCTGCGCTCAGACAGCCATTTTGCTATCGTACGTGCGTTGTGCTCATGCTCTTCCATCCGAATTCCCAGCGTCTTCATACCACGCAGCAAGAGCCAAGAATCTTGTGGTCCAAGCACACCGCCAATTGCATTTTGCACAAAATGGAGGTCTTCGCCCACTTGCGCATCTTTTGCTACGACCAGACCTGCTACTACGTCGCTGTGTCCGCCCAAATATTTCGTTGCGCTATGGAACACGATGTCAGCCCCGAGATCCAGCGGATTTTGCCAGTATGGTGTCATGAACGTGTTGTCTACCACGAGCAACACGCCATTAGCTTTTGCGATGCCTGCCAACGCGCTGATGTCGCTTACTTTCAGCAGTGGGTTTGTCGGTGTTTCCATAATGATTGCTTTGGTTTCCGGGCGAATTGCCGCCTCTACTGCTGCCAGATCACTCGTATCTACATAGGTTGCTTCCAGACCCATGCGGGAGAATACACGTGTAACGACGCGGTAAGTACCACCGTATACATCGTCACCTACCACGAGATGGTCGCCTTTGTTGAACATGGAGAGGATGGTAGAGAGTGCCGCCATACCAGAACCAAATGCAAAGCCACGAGCGCCGCCTTCGATTTCTGCGATGTATGTTTCCAAAGCGTGACGGGTCGGGTTCCCGGTACGGGAGTATTCGAAGCCCTTGTGAACGCCAATTGCTTCCTGTTTATAAGTACTTACCTGGTAAATCGGAACGGATACGGCTCCTGTATGTGGATCTCCATCGATTCCGCCGTGGATCAGACGAGTTTTGATACGCATCTTAAATTCCCCCCTGGTAAATTTTCTTGCTTAGATAACGTTCACTGCCGTCAGCAAACAGTGTAACGATATTCGTCCCTGGAGCTGCTTCTCTTGCTTCGCGCAGTGCCGCTGCCATAGCTGCACCTGAAGAGCTGCCTACGAGCAAGCCTTCCTTGGCAGCCAGCTGCTTGACCAGATCGAATGCTTCCACATCGAGAATCGTGTGAATAGCATTGAAGTAGCTCGTATCCATGAACGGAGGCAAAAACTCCATGCCGATCCCTTCTGTTTTATGCGGGCCGGATTCTCCCCCATTTAAGATGGAACCTTCTGGCTCGACAATTACCGTTTTTACGTTTGGGTTTTGTTCTTTTAAGTAACGAGCAGCACCCATGAAAGTACCGCCAGAGCCCGCGCCTGCCACAAATACGTTTACTTGGCCGTCCATTTGACTCCAAATTTCCGGACCTGTTGTTTTGTAGTGTGCGTCTGGGTTCGCCGGGTTAGCAAATTGCTGTGGTACAAAAGCACCTGGAATCGATTCTGCGAGTTCTTTTGCCTTAGCGATTGCACCCTTAATCCCCAACTCTGTCGGTGTATTGACGACTTCTGCTCCGAGAGCACGCATCAGCTCTTGCTTTTCCTCGGAAAACTTCGCTGGTACGCAGAAGATGACTTTATAACCAGTTCCTACAGCGGCCAGCGCTACACCAATTCCTGTATTTCCTGCTGTCGGTTCGATAATGGTACCACCTGGGGCCAATTGGCCATTTTCCTCTGCGGCACGAATCAACTCCACGCCGAGTCTGTCTTTTACGCTGCCTCCTGGGTTAAAATATTCCAGCTTGGCGAACAAGCGGACACCTTCAGGGAGCTCAAATTGTGTAATTTCGACTATCGGTGTATTACCAATCAGTTCCTTCACATTGCGAAATACGTTCACGAAGATCTGACTCCTTATATTGAAGTACTTGCTTCTTTCATTTTCATTATAACATGCAAAGATTACAAAAAGTCCATGCTACTGAACTTCGGTGTGTCAGCGGAACTTCAAAGTGTCAACAGGGCATGTAAGCCATGGATTTCTCACCATGGTATGATTATAATAAAGGAGAGGTTGGAAAGGAGTGAATGTAACATGGATATCATGGATCAAGTACAAGAAGTTCTCGATAAACTGCGTCCTTACTTGCAACGTGACGGCGGAGACGTACAACTCGTTGATGTAGAAGATGGCATCGTAAAGCTGCGCCTGATGGGTGCTTGCGGTAGCTGCCCTTCCTCTACCATCACCCTAAAAGCAGGAATCGAGCGTGCACTGGTGGAAGAAATCCCAGGCATCAAGGAAGTTCAACAAGTATTCTAATCCAGTCACATCGACATGAAAGCAGCTACAGCAACCGCGTAGCTGCTTTTTTCATTTCCCCTTCCCTTTTTCCAAAAAAGCTACGACGCGCTTCTCGTATTCCTCTGGAACTAATGGATAACTGCGGACGTGACCCGCTCGCGGTACGATCCAAATCTCGGAACCTTTGTCTTGCGTCAGCTCAAATAGTCGTTCGCTGTTTACCATGGGGATCGTCGTATCGCCTGTCCCGTGTATAAAAAGAATCGGTTTGTTCGCTTGCTTGACTGCCTGATACGGATTGACGTCACGCGGATTAGCTCCTAGCAATATAGGACACAAAGTAAGGATGAGCCAGTTGAATGGAAAGCGCGGCAGGCCCGTCCACTGTGGCAAGTTCTCAACCAAGTATTCACGCAAGGAATAGAATGGAGAATCCGCTACAATCGCCGTGATGCGTTCATCCACTCCTCCCACCATCAAGGAGGTTGCCGCCCCCATGGAAAACCCGACGAGACTCAGTGTATGTTCCGGCTTCTTGGCTGCCGCAAAATCAATGGCCCCCCGCAAATCCAGCTGTTCCCGAAGACCAATCGTAGTCAGCGCGTCGCTGGACTCACCCGCATTTCGAAAGTCAAACATCAGCACGTCAAAGCCAGCATGCACAAGTCTTGCGGCGAGTGACAGAGCGGGAAGATGCGGTTCTAATCTGTTTTGGCTATACCCATGGGCAAAGACGACCGTACGTCCATTGGAGACTTTCCCATTTTTTTCAGCTGACAAGTACCATCCAACCAACGAAATGGTCGTTTCCCTGCTCGAAAAAACGATGGATTCCACCTGTTCAATCCCAAAATCTCGGGGGTCCATGTTAACCGGCTTTCGTACGGGATGCGTCAAGCGCCAGGTTACGTGAAACGACACGGCTACTGCTGCAATCAAGAGTAGCAATAAGAGTCCTGTGATTCCTACAAAGAACATGTTCATACGGCAGTCAGAGGTTCCCTCCCACTTAGTACAGCTACGATGTTACTAGCAGCCAGCCTCGCCATCTCCGCCCTCGTTTGCACAGTTGCACTACCGATATGTGGCAAAGCGACTACATTCGGCAGCTGTAAGAGCGGGTTATCCATCGGGACAGGCTCGACCGCAAAAACGTCCAGGCCTGCCGCCCATATTTTTTTGTCTACCAACGCTTGATACAGTGCGGACTCATCTACTGTCCCACCACGAGAAACATTGATAAACACAGCAGTTTCTTTCATGAGCGAAAATTGTTTTTCCCCCATCAACATACGTGTGTCCTCTGTCAGCGGTGTAAGCAAAACGACGTAATCGGACTCTTGCAGAAGCTCCGCCAAATCAGCATACCGTGCACCTGTCTCTTGCTCAGCCTGCGGTTTGCGATTCCGGTTGTGATACAAGATCCGCATGCCAAATCCTTTGGCGCGTCTCGCCACAGCTTCCCCAATTCGCCCCATCCCAATAATCCCCAGAGTCGAACCGTATACATTTTGTCCAGCCATGAGGGTCGGACTCCACGATGTCCATTCCCCCTGCAATAAAAATCGATTGGCTTCCGTCAATCGGCGGCCTGTTGCCATCAATAAAGCGAAAGCCAAATCGGCTGTAGACTCTGTCAGCACATCGGGCGTGTTGGTTACGATGACCTCATGTCGTCTGCACGCTTCCAAATCAATATTGTCATAACCGACCGCCATATTCGCCACGATTCGAAGTCGTTTTGCACGCGCCAAAAATTCTTCGTCCACTCGTTCTGTCAGCATGGTCAAGACGGCATCGACATGTTCAATCTTTTCCAGCAACAACTCACGCGGAATCGGTGCATCTTTTGTCCATTGCTCGACCTGAGCTACTTTTTCAAGCATCGCGATCACTTCAGGATTGAGTTTCCTTGTAACGAAAACTTGTTGCTTGATCATCTTTTTTCCTCCACAACCAATCAATTTGTGGAATGGATACGTCATAACGCTGTGCAATGAATGGAGGGTACTTACGAAGTCCGTCTTCTATTTTCGTTAGCTCGTCTTCCAACTGCGTTTGCCATGCTTGGATGTTGACTTCCTGACGTTCTTCTACCGGCAACTCCATATATGTCTCTACGAGCTTCAAAAACCTGCCTGGGTAGAGCATGAGCGCATAAATCACGCCATATTCATCTGGCTGCAGAGCAGAGACGCTGTTGTAGCCGTCGAGAAAGCTGGTCACAACCTCTTCATTCCAGCCGTTTCGCTTTGTCTCGGCTTTGATCCACTGCCCCACATCGCGAGTACGCATATCAAGAACCCAGTTCCATTCACCTGCCATTAGACGTACATCCTTCTCTTTCCATAGCATATACCCTTGATCAAAATTTTGGTAGGCTACTTTCCCGAGGCCAGCTGTTTCCTTCACGACTTTATCGTATCCAGCATCCAACAAATATTGAACGGACAATTCACCGAGTTGAGTAATGTACGTGAAGCAGGTCAACAAATATTCATCCATTGGCGCGAGCTCTACATTTTCCTCATCCATCTCATCCCGATACTCATTAAAATTCCGTAGCTTTTTGCGCCACGTACTCGGCCAGTTGCCAAGTGAGCTAAAGGGGATAAACATCTTGTCAGGTGAAAAATCATTCGTGGCCAGATGGAACTGTGCGAGTGATTGACCACTGGAATAATGTGGATTGTCGGGAACAGCCTCTCGCACACCTCTGTATAAATAGTAAAGCTGCTCATCATCAACGATGTGAGCCTGCCCGCTTGTTGTGTTCACCAGCTTTAACAAGCGAATGTTTTGCTGTTGACTCAAATGCTGTTTTACTTTCTCAATAAACTTGCTTTTGTATTTATATCCAGCTGGCGCCTCGAACATGTAGTAAAGGCCTCGATCCGTTTCCAGTACCTTGCTTGCCCCCGTCGTGCGATATCCCTGGAGTTCAAAACCGTACTTCTCCTGAAGAAGATCTTTTTCTTCCATACAGTCGTTCACCCTCCTTGCATACTGCTCTTCTGGCATTATATGTCGAGAGATCGGGATAGGTGCCTATCTGTATGTAGATACTAGATACATTCATGCCGACTTTCTGGGTGCTGAAAAGTCGACTTTTTGAAACACCTATGTGAAAAAGGAGGAACCCCAAGCATGAGTGAGCATCCACTAAATAGCGAGAGTTGTCTGGACTTCGTTATTGAGCTTTTGGAGAAACGAGGAGTCAGTATGGACGACATTGCTGAAATTGTCATGTTCCTACAGTCAAAATATATCCCGGACATCACCTTGGACATGTGTCTGGACAGTGTTACTGCCGTCTTGAAAAAACGTGAGGTCCAAAACGCGTTGCTGACTGGGATTCAACTCGACATCCTCGCAGAACAAAAGCAGCTGCTGCCTCCGCTCCAGGCGATTATTGAATCAGACGAGCCTCTCTATGGCATAGACGAGGTACTAGCCCTCGCCATCGTCAATCTTTACGGGAGCATCGGATTCACTAATTTCGGTTATGTAGACAAGCTGAAGCACGGCAAACTCGCCGATCTCAACGACAAGCGTTTTGGTGTCCATACTTTTTTGGACGATCTCGTCGGTGCGGTCGCAGCCGCCGCCTCCAGCCGTATTGCCCACCGCCAGAAGCAGCAGGAAGAATGCGCAGAATCATAGGGAGATTCGTCGCTGCCATTCAGGCAAATCTTCCGCAATATGGGTAGGCGTAGCATGATGCTTGTCTGCTTCTTCGCGCGTGGAATAGCCTGTCAAAACGAGCAAGCTGTCCAAGCCGCTGTTGGCACCTGCCTCAATGTCCGTAAATAAATTGTCCCCGACGATCAGCGTGTCTGCCGCAGCAGTACCAAGCTGATCCAGAGCGTATCGGACGATGATGGACTCCGGTTTGCCAATCACGATAGGCTTGGTCGCTGAGGCAACGGAGACAGCTGCCACCAATGAACCATTGCCTGGGTACAGACCACCATCCGTCGGCAGGGCTGCATCTGCATTGGTAGCGATAAAAGTTGCTCCTGCACGGATAGCGCGTGCGGCGATCGCCAGCTTTTCATACGTAAAAGCACGATCAATCCCAACAATGACATATGCCGGATCTTCTTCTGTAATCACATAGCCTGCATCCGTTAGCTGATCATGCAAGCCCGCCTCTCCAATCACGTAGACGCGTGTACCCGCTGGTGCCTGTTCTCGTAAATAGGTAGCGGTCACCATGCTCGTGGTATACACGTCCCGAGCCTGTGCTTCTATGCCCATTGCTACCAGCCGTTCTGCCACGTGCTGTGCAGATGCTGAAGAATTGTTGGTCAGGAACAAATACGGAATCTGATGAGTTTTTAAGTGGGAGATAAATGCTGCAGCTCCCGGAATCGCTTCTTTTCCCCGATAAATCGTTCCATCTAGATCAAGCAAGTAACCTTTATATGGTTTCACGTTGTTCCATCTCCCATCTGTTGTCGTAAGCCAGTTATACAGGCTCTCCCCCCTTAGTGTAAACCTTCGTCCTTTCTATCGCAAAAACAGGAAACGGCCTTCCACCGCTTCCTGCTTTTTTTCTAGTCATCTCTTCATCTACTGGTATGAATAAGACACAAATAAAAGAGGACCCGATCGGCCCTCTTCTAACGAACAATGCATGGAAGTCCCGTTTATTTCTTGAATTTGACCATGATTGGCGTGCCGTCTTCTAGGTTCATTTCCCCTTTATGACGGACATACACGACCTGGTTTCCTGGAAATGTCGGTGGATTTTCGGGATCAAAATCCCGCCAGTTTTTTTGCTTGCCAACTGCGTACTCCATGTATTGCGACGTGTTGACAAGCACATTATTCTCATCATCTGCCTGTACATCCGGCGCCAACTGCTCGATTTTTCCATTTTGGATGCCGAGCTTTTTAATTACTTTGTCGTGTTGGTAATCATACGCTTGGATGACGACATCATTCCCATACACTTGCAAGCGCAGCCCTTGCTTGAAATCCCCTCCATCCGGCGCGACTTTTTCGCCGCCGTCTGGACCGGCTGACATCCATCCCGTTTCGATGCCGCCCGTGTTTACGACGGTAAAACCGCGTTTGTCTCCGCCTTTGACTTTCTTTTTGCCTGCCCAGTCCGGTAGGTTCAGATCCCAATGGGTGTGACTTGTGAAGAAAACGACTTGTGGATAGTCTTTCAAGATGTCAAGGAGCTTGTCCACATTCAGGTAATCGTTCATGTATGGGTTTTGTCTGGAGCCGGAGACGCTATCTGGAAGCACATGGTGGGAGAATATAAAAATAGGTTTATTCTTGTCCTTCTTGCTATAACGCTTCAGATTTTCTTTTAGCCAATCCAGTTGCTCGTCGCTCATGTATACTTCATCCCACAATTTTGGATCGTGGTATTTCATGTATTTTTCTGTGCCGAGGAAGAGAAAGGGATATCCATTGATTTCTTTTTGGTGATAGACTTTGTCTTCTCCGCTGAATTGGTAGAAGTTATCGAACAACTCTTCTTCCGTTGTGCCGTTTGGCCAGCTACTTTGTGCAAGCGTTTGGGGATTCTTCCACTTCGGCACATAAAACTCATGATTACCGATGCTGTACCACACGTTGTCAGGGGAAGGATTTTTATCGAGCACATCTTGCACGGCTTGATACTCAAAATCATAGCCGCGAGGAGTAATATCACCGTTAATGATCAGCGCTTCGGACTTTGGATTTTCCTCATTGATGTCTTGCAAAACGTGATCAAAATCTCGGAGGTCTCCTTGGATGTCACTGATCACGTCAAATGTCATTGTCATCTTTGTTTCAGAAAATTTGTCTTTTGCTTGAGCGGAATCAACGACTGGCAGAATTCCACCCAACAAGAGGGCAGAAGCAGCTATACTTGATACCATTTTTTTCATTACGGATCACTCCTCATCTGTTTTTCGATACGACGGCCATCCGATTAACCAATATTATCCTGATATCATTCCACCTTCCTGTTGTTTTTTGTGTGTTTTGTTGTTTTTTACATCATAAATAGTAGATGTCCAACATAAAGAAAACGTTAATCCAACATTAAGATTGCTAGAATGTAGCAAAAAGGTACTTAATACCTGCCTGATTATAGAAAAAAGAAAAAAATCCACCCGATTCGAGTGGATTTTCGTTATGGCTCGTTTATTTCGCTTCCTTGATGTGAAACACGCATTTGTCTCCGCCTTTTGCCATACACGTGGTTTGCTCGACATTGGCATTCAAGACCCGACGGAACAACGAGAGCTCACAGCTACACGCTTGGTTAAATTCACGAGCTACTTGCGAGATTGGGCAATTGAACTCCTGAATCCGATAGCCGTCTCCATTTTCGTCCTTTTCCCATTCCACCATGTAGCCTTTATCGTTTTGCAGCTCGGCTAGCTTGGCTACACGATTTTCCAAGTCGCCTTGCATGTGGGAGCGATAAGTCTCCTCCAAACGATTCTCGCGGCGTCTAAATAGCATTTCTATTTTGGACAAGCCGTCGATTTCCTTTATGTCTTGTAAAAAATCTAATGTCAAATGAGAATAATTGCGCGGGAACAGTTCGTCTGCTTCCTGCGACAATGAATAAACATTCGTTGGGCGTCCCATCGCTTGGCGAACAAGCGTAGACTTGATCAAATTATCTCTCTCCAGGGTGTTCAAATGACGTCGAACCGCCATTTCAGTAATCCCTAGCTCGACGGCCATGTCGCTGACAGGGAGTGAACCTTTGACCTTGAGCATGTGCAGGATTTGATCACGAGTGGACGTTCCTTCGTTTGTCATACGTATCACCGTCCTTTCTCCCTATTGTAGTGGATGAAGACGTTTTAGTAAACAAACGAAAGTCTTTTGTATAAAATATCCGCTACCTAGTGTTTGGAATGAAAACATGTTAAAACAGTTCTTTTTTCAAGAAGGCTCTCACCTGTGGCTCAAACTGACGAATGGTACCGGCAGCTTCTTCTACAAGGCTGTACATCTCATTGGCCGGCACACTTGTATAATCATTAACCAAATGCTTGCGGAAATCGGTCACACGTGTCAGGATCGCAGCCTGTTCGTCCGTGATAACTTGCTCATCCCGCAAAATTTCCACGATGTCGCTGTAGCTTCCTGGATCGCGCATAATAAATCCGTCGATCAGCGCGTTTCCGACATCCACTATTCCTTCGATAGACAAGTGCAGGGCTCGCTCCATCGCTGCAACAGCTACTTCATCTGCCAAAACCGCTTTGGCTCCTCGTTCGCTGAGCTTGTCCAACAGATCAAGCATACGAGACATATGTTCCAATACTTGGTCGATTCGTTTTGTATTCACGTCGTACATATATTTCTCCTTACTTTCGCTTTTTTGATTTGCGTTTTGAGTAGTAAACGGTAAACACAAATGTTAGCACCAGGACGAGAAGCACCAATTCCCCTTCCTGCAAATAGGAATTGCTCACCGGTTTCACCTCTTTTCATCCCTCAGTATACCAAATTTGTACGACCTGTCACGAATCACGTATTACTTTATGTTACAATGATGGGGTGAATTTTTGCCGGCAAGCATAAGGGGAGGAACATACTGTGGAACGCGAATTGGCTCTGGAAATTGTGCGGGTAACGGAAATGGCTGCACTCGCCTCTTCTCACTGGATGGGACGCGGGAAAAAGAATGAAGCAGATGGA
The DNA here is from genome assembly GCF_050477165.1 of Brevibacillus sp. FIR094. Taxonomy (NCBI): domain Bacteria; kingdom Bacillati; phylum Bacillota; class Bacilli; order Caryophanales; family Paenibacillaceae; genus Brevibacillus; species Brevibacillus sp. FIR094. Next base: position 219,147 of record NZ_JBEAES010000009.1, read on the forward strand.
GCAGCAACCAGCGCCATGCGCGCCATGTTTGATACGATCAACATGAGGGGTACCGTCGTCATTGGCGAAGGTGAACTGGATGAGGCCCCCATGCTCTATATTGGTGAAAAGCTCGGTAACCCGGAAGCAGGCGGGCCTGAGGTAGATGTGGCGGTTGATCCACTAGAAGGAACGACGATTGTCGCCAAGGGTCACAACAATGCCATGTCTGTTATCGCCATCGGCGACCGTGGTACACTGTTGCATGCACCAGATATGTACATGATGAAAATGGCCGTCGGCAAACGTGCTGCCGGACAAATCAATCTTTACGATCCCGTGGATAAAATGATAGAGGTTGTAGCAAAAGCAAACAACAAGCGCGTCCAAGATGTGACGGTCATTATTCAGGAACGCGACCGCCACCAGGCGATTATTGACGCCATTCGTGAAAAGGGTGCGCGAGTGAAGCTTTTTGGAGATGGCGATGTAGGTGCTGCGATTGCTGCCTGTCTGCCGCATACAGGGATTGACCTGTTCTTGGGAATCGGTGGTGCGCCAGAGGGCGTGATCAGTGCCGCGGCGATCAAGTGCCTCGGTGGCGACATGCAAGCACAGCTCAAGCCGCAAAACGACATCGAGCGCGAACGCTGTATCAAAATGGGGCTCGACAATCCGGAGCAGCTATTGACGCTGAACGATCTGGTCAAAGGGGACGACGCCATTTTCGCGGCAACAGGCGTCTCTGATGGAGAGCTGTTGCAAGGCGTGCGCTATCTCGGTGATGATATGGTGGAAACTCATTCAATCGTCATGCGTGCCCAAACCAAAACCATTCGCTTTGTCCGCGCTGTACACAATACCGAACACAAACCAAATCTTTTATGGAAGTAGAGGGATACCTATATGGCAAATGATTTGTTTTACTTGTACGACGAAGCCGAGGATACTCGAACGCGCTTTGTCAGCTTCACAGGCGAAGCTACGCGTTTTGACCTTGCGATTACAACGACCAGCCGTTTTTATGGGAAGGCGATTGTCATCAACATTCAAAATGGACGCTCGGCTATTATTGGACATGATGATCTGGAAGAAGAAGGCTATCTGGAATTCGCGTTCAACTTGAACGAGCGTGAAGCAGAAGAATTGAAAGCATTTTTGGAAGCAGCTATTTAATTTACATTCACCAAAGGAAGAGCGATTGAGGGCTCTTCCTTTTTTTATTTGTAGCCCCCGCCCATTTCCTACTGGACAATGCTCCTTACAGGCGTATGCCTCGTATACTGCTACTGCACAGATGCACAGACAGATAACGAGAGGAGTGCGAATCGCATCATGCAATCTTATCCATACGACCAAAGCTCATACGATCAAAGCTCATACGACCAAAGCTCATACGACCAAAACCAATATCATCAAACTCAATATGATCAAAACGAATACGATCAAAACCAATTTGTTCCCGCTCAATATGACCAACCACCTTATTACCCAGCAGATCAGGATTTTCGATACATTCCAGAAGATCAGGCACATCCAGTCTTTTTCCGAAGAAGACGAGGTCCTGAAGTCGTTGTCGTCCCACAGCCATATCCTTGGTGGGGATGCAATACATGCTGGCCTGGCTATTGGCCCACATGGGGCTGGCCTGGTTGGGGACCTGGTGGTTTTGGTGGTCCTGGTGGTTTTGGCGGACCCGGTGGTTTTGGCGGACCCGGTGGTTTTGGTGGTCCCGGTGGTATTGGTGGAGCCGGTGGTTTTGGTGGTCCCGGTGGTTTTGGCGGCGGTTTTTAGATCGAAAAACGAAAAGAGCCCTGACATACAGGGCTCTTTTTTTATGCTTCGGTTATTCTGATTCATTCTTAGGATTCACGTTTCGGCGTATTTGGTCCTGTTGGGACTTTATCGCGTTCGCGATTGGGTTTCATTTGATTGGGACGGCGCTCTCGTGAGTTGGAATCCTTGCCGTTTTTATCGGGTCGATCCTTTTGAAACTTTGGCTTATCCCCGCGCTCGTTTCTCCCTGCCCCATTACGATCAGCGCCAGCATTGTTCTGGCGATCTTGTTTATTTTGACGCGGGTGATAGCGTCTGCGTTCTTTTCGTTCTACATAGGGCGAAGAGCCACCCTCTTCACGAGGAATGTCCTGACGAATATCAATGACATCAAAAGCAGCCTCATCTTGTCCGCTTTGGTCGTCACCGTTGCCAACGTTTGCTTTTACCTTGCGCAAAACGAAGTACGGACAACCAAAATTGCAGAACTCATGCAGGTACTCATCCAAAGCGGCGATCCGCTGCTCGAACGGTACTTTGCGATTGGCGTCAATATAAAACCCACGAAGACGAAGCTGACCATAGCCCCAGTCCCCTACAATATAATCGTACTTGTCGAGGATATCGCTATAGCGCTCCTTGAACGCTTCAAGGTTCCAGCCGTCTCGATTTACTTCCATGACTTCATAAGTACCGGCTTGCGTGCGAATCAAACTCGCTTCCTCCTTACGCATGTATACTATGTCCATCTTATCATATTTCACGCAACATGAGCTAAATTTCCCACGATAACTGAGCTGTGCCTTTGGACATTCTATCGTGTAGGGGGTGTTACCATTGAAAAAGACATGGTTGTATCCTGCAATTGCAGGTATTGCGCTCTTAGCTACTGGTTGTTACAACAATGCTGCGCCTAACTACACGCATCCGAACAAGACGATGTCGTACCAATCTGCTCCGCACGTTCGAAATTTTGATGGAATGCACGTCCGTAATTACGATGGCATGCGCTCGACAAACATTGACGGGTATCATCACACTCGTAATTACAACGGTACAAGCACCACTAATTTCGACGGCATTCACACCCGCAGCTACGACGGCACACGTGATGGACTTCACGTCCGCAATGGCATGGGACTGACCAACAATGCTGGGATTAACAACGGTGTATATCCAAATGCTACCACTCCACGAGCAAATGTAAACAACTACAACGCCTTCACAAGCGGGATGAGACCGTACAATGCCTTTACGGATCATAAAGCTGGTATCGGTACGGGTACAGCTGGTATCGGTACGGGTACAGCAGGTGTTTACAATACTCCGACTGGAAGACACCATTCCATTTATCAACAGCATTCTTGGAATCGCGGTGGAGCAGGAGTCATGCAAACCGGAATGCCTCACATGGGCTATGCGCAGACTGACCGTCAGCATATGAAAACCGCCAGTGTAACAAACGTCTATGTAGACCGTGATGCATTGGCAAAAGCTGTAGGGAATGTCACTGCCAGTTGCCCTGGCGTTCAGCGTTCTACCGTCTTGGTAACGGATAAAGAAGTTTTTGTAGGTGTGCACACACAAGGAGCAGATGCGCACACAGCGAAAAAACAAGCAAAAATGAACGCTGAATCGGTTTCACCACGCTATTACAAAGTGTATGTTACCGATAATCCGAATGACATCCAAGAAATCGCTCGTGTAGCAAGCCGCTCCAGTAACGTGAGTACAGCACGTACAGAAGATGCGAAAAGCATTGAGACGCTTATCAAGCGTATGGGTGGAACATCCCATAACGTGAAGGCAACTCACAAAGCTACAACCAGTCGCTAAAGCCCTCTCCCCCATATAGTGAAAAACCCCCTCTTTTCCGCTCGTTAAGGGTGGTCAAGGCCCCGTTTAGTGGACAGTAAGAAAAACCCGGGCCGTTAGGCCA